>NZ_QZWE01000020.1:0-70385 GCF_003602035.1 Halococcus sp. IIIV-5B
GTGCGGTGGTGGTGGAGAACGAGTCGCGGAGCGACTCGACGGCGAGCGGGGAGCGAAGCGAGCCGCGAGCGGCGGACGATTCGGACGGCGTTCGGGCGTACACGAAGGTCCTGAACGCCATCGAGGAGGGAGATCGAGTGGTGACCGGTGAGACCGGTATCAGAGTTCGACCACCCGAACGACCGCGGGGCAGGGAGGGCGCGTTCGGCTTCATGCAGGGCGGGGTCTCCTCCGAGCGCCCCTCGAAATCCACCATCAGCAAAGTCGCCGACGCGATCGCCGAGACCAAACGCGAGGGCGGCTCCGTGCTCGCGGTCTGTGGGCCCGCCCTCATCCACTCCGGAGCCCGGGAGGCGCTCGCGAGACTGGTCCGAGAGGGCTACGTCGACATGCTCTCGGCGGGCAACGGCTTCGCGGTCCACGACCTCGAACGCGACGTCTACGGCACCTCGCTCGGGATGGACACCGAGACCCTCGACCACCCCCGGAAAGGCCACAAACACCACATCTACACCATCAGTCAGGTCATCCGTGCGGGGTCGATCGGTGACGCGGTCGACCAGGGGCTGGTCGAATCCGGCGTGATGTACGAGTGCGTGACCAACGACCGGCCGTTCGTGCTCGCGGGCTCGATCCGGGACGACGGCCCGCTCCCCGACACCATGACCGACGCGGTCGAAGCCCAGAACGCGATCCGCGAGCAGGCCCACGAGGCCGACATGGTGTTGATGCTCTCGACCCTGCTCCACTCGGTCGCGGTCGGCAACTGTCTGCCCTCCTCGACCCGCGTGATCTGCGTCGACATCAACCCCGCCACCGTCACCCAGCTCCTCGACCGCGGCTCCGCCCAGGCGGTCGGGATGGTCACCGACGTCGGGACGTTCGTGCCGATCCTCGCCGAACAGCTGCTCGACGAATAGCCTCGCACTCGCCCCGAAACCGGTTCGCCGGCGGGCGAAAATCTTCCTCTCGAAAAATGACGGGTTTACTATAATAACTTCTTAGATGTTACAACGTACAAACACATAAGTCGGTCTCGCCCGAACAGAACACAACGACATGGTTGACGGAACCCAGCTCGCCGAAAGCAAGGCGATCCATCGGCGGACGGGGACGACGTTCTACGTCGCGACGCGGCTCCTCCCCGAGCGCGTTCGCCACGCGACCTACGTCCTCTACGCCTTCTTCCGGGTCGCCGACGAGGTGGTCGACGACCCCGACGGCCCGCCGCCCGACGAACAGCGCGACCGGCTCGAAGCCATCCGCCGTGCCGCGCTCGACGGGGAGACCGACGACAGCGTGCTCGCGGCCTTCAGCGAGCTCCGCGACCGGTACGGCATCCCCGAGGCCGCCGTCGACGAGTTCGTCGACGCGATGGCGACCGACATCACGAAACGCCGCTACGCCGACCACGACGAGCTCGACACCTACATGGGTGGCTCCGCGGCCGCGGTCGGCGAGATGATGACCGCGGTGATGGACCCGGACGACGCCGACACCGCCCGTCCGCACGCCCGCACGCTCGGCGAGGCCTTCCAGCTCACCAACTTCCTGCGCGACGTTCGCGAGGACGTGATCGAGCGCGACCGGATCTACCTTCCGCAGACCGTCCTCGACGAACACGGCGTCACCGAGACCCAGATCGAGCGCTTCGAGATGGACGACGACTTCGCGACGCTGATGGCGAGCGAGCTCCGGCGCACGGAGGAACGCTACCGCGAGGGTGTCGCGGGCATCAAGTACCTCCCGCAGGACTGCCAGTTCCCGGTCCTGCTCGCCGCCGTCCTCTACGCCGACCACCACCGGCTGATCCGAGCCCGGGACTACGACGTGCTCTCGGCGACGCCCGAACTGAGCACGGCGCGGAAGCTCTCCCTGCTCGCGCGCACCCGGTGGCACTGGCTCTGGAACAAGGACCCCGACGCCGTCTTCGCAAAGGTCAGCACGGTCGCACACGTCCCGACGCGCCACCACGGGCCCGAGGGCGCGGCCCCGATGCGCTGACGAACGGGGCTCGTTTTTCTACCTCCCGGCCGTCGAACGGACCGGAACGTCGAACCGGTCGGTGACCACGAGACCGGCCCCGAGGGCGAGGGCGACCAGCAGGGGGACCCAGTTGGCGAAGACGGCGTTGACCGTCCCCCAGAGCACCACGAAGCTCACGAGGTCGTCGAGCATGAACCCACAGTCTTCGAGCCGGCGGGTGAGGCGGGTGCGGTCGAACGAGAGGTCGAAGACGACGACCGAGACCGTCGCCGAGAGCACCCAGCCGAGGTAGTTCGAGACCGGGACGCCGTAGAACGCCCCGCCGGAGTAGCTCCAGAAGCCGACCGCGACCGCACCGGGGTCGAGCACCACGTCAACGAGCAACACCGTGACGATGACCGCGACGAGCCGGACGGCCCGGTTCCGCGCCCGCTCGCCGAGCAGGAGCAGACAGAGGAGGTAGCTGTTGAGCACCAGCGGGAGGAAGAAGACCGGGAGGCCGAGCGGTACCTCCCCGAACAGCATCGGCCCGAGCTCGATCAGGTACTCGAACTCGCCGTAGGGCCAGCCGGTCGTCACGCCGATGAGTTCGATACCGAAGGCGTAGGCTACGAGCACGCCGATCCCGATGGCGGCTCGGCGGTCGACCAGCGGCGCGACCCCCGCCACCAGCGGCAGCCGCATCACGACCGTCCCCAAGAGGATGAGACCGGGGTTGAACTGGAGCGGCGGGCCGACGAGGTCCGCGGCGCTCGCGAGCAGGAGGACCGCGCCGACGGCCGGGAACACCACCGCGATGGTGAACCGGTTCTCGGCCACGAGTCGGTCGAGCCGCGCCTCGATGTGCTCCCGGGTCGTGGCCGTCCCGAGGGACGGCTCAGCCACCGGCTACCAACACCCAGACGCCACCGAGGGTCAATACCATTCCCACTACCGTGTTCACGATCGGATACCACCAGTAGGCGCGTTCGACGTCGACCGCCGAGCGCGCGATGGCGGCCACCAACACGGGATATGCGAGCAGGAGCGCCCCGAGCAGGACGTGGACGACCCCGAACGCGAGCGCCGCCGCGAGCCAGCACGCCCCACAGTAGGCGTAGGTCCGGCGCTCACCGAGCGCGGTGGCCGTCGTCCGGATCCCCGCTCGCCGGTCCGGTTCGATGTCGGGGATCGCGGAGAAGGTGTGCATCCCCATCGCCCAGAGCCAGCCCCCGAGGATGGCGGCGAGCGGCGGGAGCTCACCCGCGAGTGCGGCGTAGGCCACGACACCGGGCAGGATGTAGAGCCCGTTCGAGACCGAATCGAGCAGCGGGGTCGTCTTGAACCGGAGGGGCGGCGCGCTGTACTCGACCGCGAGGACGGCGAAGCCCGCGAGCGCGACGAGCGCGGGGAAGGGGAGGACGGGCACGAACCCGAGCATTAGCAGACCGCTCACCGCGACGGCGGCGAGCACGGTCCGGCTTCCCGTATAGCGCACCTCCCGACCCTCCTTCTTCGGGTTCTCGGCGTCGACGTCGGCGTCGAAGACGTCGTTGACGCCGTAGAGGAAGACGTTCGCGGGGACCAGGAAGTAGGCGAACAGCGCGAGGGCCGTTGGCGAGAGGAGGTCGGCGGGCGCGGACGCGGCGTAGACCGCGCCGACCGCTACGGGACCGGCCAGATAGAGCCAGAAGCGCGGGCGCGAGAGCCGGAGGAGATACCCCACGAACGAGTCGGGTGGCACGGTTCGCCCGAGGCGACTCACCCCCCGGCGGACGCGCTCCGCGACGCTCATCGGGCGTGGTCGTCGATCACGGCCTCGGCGGCGTGCTCGCCGCTCACGAGACACATCGGCACGCCGATCCCCGGCGTGGTGTACCCGCCCGCGAAGTAGAGTCCGGGCACCGCCTCCGACTTGTGGGGCGGGCGGAACAGCGCGGTCTGACGGAGGGTGTGGGCGAGCCCCAGCGCCGTTCCCCGGAGGCTGTTGTACCGCTCGGCGAAGTCGTCGACCGAGAAGGTCTCCTCGACGACGATCCGGTCAGCGAGTTCGACGCCGGTGTTCTCCGCGATGTCGTCCAGCACTTTCTCGCGATACTCCTCGCGGATCTCGGGGGTGTCGTCGAGGCCGGGCGCGATCGGGACGAGCGCGAAGAGGTTCGAGTGGCCCTCGGGGGCCACCGTGTCGTCGGTCTGCGAGGGCACGCAGAGGTAATATGCGGGATCCTCGGGCCACGCCGGTCGCTCGAAGATCTCCTCGAAGTGGCCGTCCCAGTCCGTGGGCAGTACAAGAGTATGGTGGGCGAGTGGGTCGACGTCGCCCTCGACGCCGAGGTAGAGCAGGAAGGCCGAGGGCGCGAGGGTTCGCTTCTCCCAGTACTCAGCCGAGTACTGGCGCTCGTGCTCGGGGAGGAGGTCCTGTTCGGTGTGGGCGTAGTCGGCGTCCGAGACCACGAGGTCGGTCGCGTGGTCGCCAGCGGCGGTGTCGAGGACGAACCCGTCGCGCTTGCTGGTGATCTCCGTGACCTCCGCACCCGTCTCGAAGGTCACCCCGAGTTCGCGCGCGAGGTCGGTGATGCCGTCCACAACCCCCCCATATCCGCCCTCGGGGTAGTAGACGCCGAGGTTGAAGTCCACGTGGCTCATCATGGTGTAGAGCGCGGGCGTGTTCTTCGGGGACCCCCCCAGAAAGACGAGGGTGTACTGGGTGATCTGCTGGAGCTTCGGGTCGTCGAAGTACCGCGAGACGTGGGATTCCATCGAGCGCAGCAGGCTCAGTCCGATGGGGGCCGAGCGCATCACGTCGGGGTCGACCCAGTCGCGCGCCCGAGGGCGGTCGGTGTAGACGAACCGTTCCAGGGCGGTTTCGTAGGTCCGTTCGCTCCGTTCGAGGTAGTCGTCGAAGGCCGCCGCGCCGCCCTCCTCGTAGGACTCGAAGACCGCCCGGACTTGGTCGCGGTCGGGCGTGAGGTCGACCCGGTCGCCGTCCTTGAAGAAGATCCGGTAGTGGGGGTCGAGGCGGGTGAGGCCGTAGTAGTCCGTCGGCTGTTTGCCGAACGCACCGAAGAAGCGCTCGAAGACGTCGGGCATCAGGTACCACGAGGGGCCCATGTCGAACCGGAAGCCGTCCCGTTCGAGTTGCGAGGCACGTCCACCGACCTGGTCGTTCTTTTCGAGCACGGTGACCGCGGCCCCCGCGTCGGCGAGATAGCACGCCGCCGACAGCCCGCCGAACCCACCGCCGACGACTGCGACGTCCCGTCCCGCGAGCGACCGACCCCGCCGCTGCCCCGAAGGCGATTCCATGGATCGAATCGGGTCGCCGTGGGTAAAAACGAACTGACCGGGGACGGCGTGCCGAGTGGGAGCCCCCCGTCGACCTCCCGGTTACGCCGCGGTTTCCGCGGCGGCCGTCGCAGTGGCCGTCGCGGTTGCGGTCACCGTCTCGGTTGCGGTTGCCGTGGCCGTTCCGGTTACGGTCGCCGTAGCGGTCTCGGTGGCCGTCGCGGTTGCGGTCGGCGTCTCGGTGGCGTCCGACACCGCTTCCGCCGAGGCGGCCGCGACGGCGGTCGCCGTCGGTGTCGATGAATCGACCGCGACACTCGCTTGCGCGGCTTGCTCCGCCGTCTCCGTCTCGGTGGCTGTTTCGGTCTCAGTAGCCGTTTCGGTTTCCGTTGGCGTCGCGGTCTCGGTTGGGGTGTCGGTCGCCGTGTCCGTGGCCGTCTCGGTCGTCGTCGCGGTGTCGGTATCGGTTGCCGTCGCAGTTTCGGTGTCCGTCTCGGTGGCTGTCGGGGTTGCCGTTTCGGTATCGTCGTCGGCCTCGGTGTCGTCGTCAGCGTCGGCATCGCCATCAGCTTCGGTATCGTCGTCAACCTCGGTATCGGCCTCGGTGTCGTCGTCAGCGTCGGTATCGTCGTCGGCTTCGGTATCGGCGTCCGCTCCGGCATCGGCATCACCTCCAGTATCGCCCTCCGTATCGGGACCGGCGTCGGCTCCAGTACCGG
Source organism: Halococcus sp. IIIV-5B (assembly GCF_003602035.1). Lineage (NCBI taxonomy): Archaea > Methanobacteriati > Methanobacteriota > Halobacteria > Halobacteriales > Halococcaceae > Halococcus > Halococcus sp. IIIV-5B. Next base: position 5,970 of record NZ_QZWE01000020.1, read on the forward strand.
AGTCGGCCCCACTATCGGAATCGCCCTCAGTATCTGACTCCGCCCCGGTACTGTTGTCCGCTCCGGTGTCGGAATCGGCCCCCGTGTCGGAACTGGCGTCGGCTCCGGTGCCGGTGTTGTCACCAGCTCCAGCATCGGAGTCGGCCCCAGTATCGGAGTCCGCTTCGGCATCGGAGCCGGCGGCTGCTGGGCTATCGGTGGTCGGCTCCGTGGCGTTCGTGACCTCCGTCGTGGTCGGTGTCGCCGTAGCTGCTGCAGTCGAGTTCCCCGTCGCTGACGTCGTCGCGACCGCCGTCACGGTCTCGTTCGTCGCCACGCCGCGCGTCGTCGGGATATCGCTCGCCGTTGAAGTGCCGTTCCCGGCCGCGACACCGACGCCGTTCGACTGGTCGGCACCCGCGCTCGCGGAGTCGTCCCCGAGGTAGTCCGTGAGGAGGAAGCCGACGCTGAACAGGAGGACGAGCACCACGGCGACGCCGACGGCCGGAGCCAGCCACTTCTCGACGGCCGACAACCGCTCGTCGTCGGGAAGCACTGAGTTCGAGTCCGGCTCCGGTTCGATCACGATTGAGGTCCGTACGGTCCGTTGCCTTATCTGTCTTGTCCGGGGGTCGATAACGGGGTGGGCTAAATTCAATCGTCGAGCGGACGAATACCCCTTCGCGGGAAGTCAGTTGGCGGCCATCGGCTCCGAGGCGGCCGTTCCGAGGCTGTCGAGCCGCACGACGAGAACACAGAACCCGAGCAGCGACGGTGCTCGTCATCCGCCGGGCAACTCGTTGAGAACGTCCTATTTTCGATATGAGCTATTACGGGAACGGCGTGTCGCGCGACTCCAGGATAGCGGTCGAGCGCCCATCGGTGACGACCCGAAGGGATTTGTGATCGTCGGGGGTACGTGAGCCATGCCCACGGACATCGAGCGGTATCTCAACGTCCGCAGCGCCTACGGCGGGTCGTTCTCGCCCGCGGGCGAACTCGCCTTCCTCCTCGACGCCACCGGCACCCCGCAGGTCTGGTCGCTCCGCGAACCGGGTGCGTGGCCCGAACAGCGTACCTTCTTCGACGAGCGCGTCACGTTCGTCTCACACTCCCCCGAACGCGAGGAGCTGGTCTTCGGAATGGACGACGGGGGCAACGAACGCGCCCAGCTCTTCCTCCTCGACGACGGGGACGTGACGCCGCTCACCGACACCCCCGCAGCCAAACATCGCTGGGGCGGTTGGAGCCACGATGGCGAGCGGTTCGCCTTCGCGGCGAACCGACGCGACGACTCGGTGTTCGACATCTACGTCCAGGAACGCACCGAGACGGGCGACGAGGCGACCCTCGTCCACGAGGGCGAGGGCTGGCTCACCCTCGGCGGCTTCTCGCCCGACGACGACCGGCTGATCGTGAGCCAGGCCCATTCGAGCTTCGACCAGGACCTCTCGATCCTCGACGTCGAGAGCGGCGGGATCGAACACGTCACACCACACGAGGGCGACGTGCGGTTCCTGAACGCCGCATGGGGGCCACGGGGCGAGGCGCTCTACGTCGTGACCGACCACGATTCCGACACCCTCTCTCTCGCCCGGCTCGACCTCGCGACGGGTGAGATCGAACCCGTCATCGACGGCGGCGACTGGAACGTCGAGGGGTTCGCGCTCCACGAGGATACAAGGAGAATCGTCTACGCCCGCAACGTCGACGGCTACACCGAGCTCACCGCTGGCCGGCTCGTGGGCGAGACCGAGGTCGAGTCCTTCCCCGACCCCGACCTCCCCGACGGCGTCGCGGGTGGGATCGCCTTCGACGACGAGGCGGAGCGGTTCGCGGTGACGGTCACGGGGCCGCGCGAGAACACCAACGTCCACGTCGTCGAGGTCGAAACCGGTGCGGCCGAGCGGTGGACCCGCGCCGCGAGCGCCGGGTTCGCGCGCGAGGACTTCCGTGAGCCCGACCTCGTTCGGTACGAGACCTTCGACGGCCGGGAGATACCCGCGTTCTTCTCGGTTCCTGCGGACGCGGCCGAGGGCGATACACCTGTCGTGGTCGACATTCACGGCGGACCCGAGGGCCAACGCCGACCCTCGTTCAGCCCGGTCACCCAGTACCTCTGCGAGGCGGGCTACGCGGTGTTCGAGCCCAACGTGAGGGGATCGGTGGGCTACGGGAAGGCCTACACCCACCTCGACGACGTGGAGAAACGGATGGATTCGGTGGCCGACATCGAGCGCGGCGCGGCGTGGCTCGCGGACCACCCGCTCGTCGACCCCGACCGGATCGCGGTGATGGGCGGCTCCTACGGCGGGTTCATGACGCTCGCCTCGCTCACCGAGTATCCCGACCTGTGGGCCGCGGGGGTCGACATCGTGGGTATCGCGAGCTTCGTGACCTTCCTCGAGAACACCGGGTCGTGGCGGCGCGCGCTCCGCGAGGCCGAGTACGGGTCGTTGGACGAGGACCGCGAACTCCTCGAATCCATCAGTCCGCTCACGCACATCGAGAACATCGACGCGCCGCTGTTCGTCCTCCACGGCGCGAACGACCCCCGAGTCCCGGTCGGCGAGGCCGACCAGGTCGCCGAGCGCGTTCGTGACCAGGGGGTCCCGGTCGAGAAGCTGGTCTTCGACGATGAAGGTCACGGGATCGTCAAGCGTGACAACCGGATCGAGGCCTACACCCGGATCGCACGATTCCTCGACGAACACGTGTAAATACAGCTCATTTCTTGAGAAAATCTCGACGTGAAACGTCTGAAAGGATAAAATGGGGCGAATCGGCGGCCGGTCGCCGGTGAACGATACACCGGATTTATACTGTCGACCGATGTGGTGATGCCATGAGCGTTTCCGAGCGGTCGGAGGGCTGGGTCACCGACCAGCTCTCGCGACTGACGGACGAGTACGGCTCCGCGCCGGTCCACCAGGTGAGCTGGTCGGTCTCGGGCCCTCGGTACGAGGAGGCCGCCGCGGTCGACACCGTCGAGCACGCCGCGGCGGGCGTGCGGGTCACCAACGACGCCGACGAGACCCTGCTCGTGCGCGACCGCCACAACGAGTGGGCACCGCCTCGCGGCGCGGTCGCCGCCGACGAGTCGCTCGAAGCCGGGGCGAGACGGAACGTCCGCGAGGCGACCGGGGTCGACTGCGAGGTCGAGGGCGTCGAACGGATCACGATCGTGAGCATCGGCGACGAGTCCGACCGCGACCGCCCGCCGATCTACTGTCTCATCGTGTTGTTCGTCGGCTCCTGTGGCTCGGACCAGACCGTCCAGTGTACCGAGAGCCCGGTTCGCTGGCGACACAGCCGACCGGGTGACAGCCTCGACCCGGGCGTTCTCGCCATCTGACACGGTCTTTCCGGCCCGACGGACAGATACATAGCTATCCGACGAGAACCACCGGTAGATGTTTCGCTGGCTCGTCGGTGCGGTCGGCTGGGTCGTCTCGACCGTTCTGCGGCTCGCGTTCGTGGTCTGCGTGGTCGCGCTCGCCGCCGGCTTCGCGTTCGGTGGACTCCCGAGCCAGCCGTCCGACCTCGGTGGGATGGTCGAGAACGCGACCGGCCTCGACCCGTTCGAGGACGTGGACGAACTCGCGGACGTCGGCACGGTCGGTGTGAGCGACGTCGCGGGCGACGCCGGATCCGTGGCCGATCCGGGGACGAACGCGTCGGTCCCGAGTTCGAACGCCGGCGAACTCAACGGCACGCGCCTCGAGTATCTCGTCCACGAGGGGATCAACGAACGACGTGCCGACCGCGGGCTCTCGAACCTCAGCTTCGACACCGGGCTCCGGTCGATCGCGCGCTATCACAGCGCCGACATGGCGAACCGGAGCTACTTCGCCCACGTCGGTCCCGACGGCGAGACCGTCGCCGACCGCTACGAGAAGTTCGGCTACCAGTGTCGCGTCCCGATGGACGGTCTCCGGTACGCCACCGGCGGCGAGAACATCCTCTACACCTACTACGACGCGCCCGTCCGAATGGAGAACCGAACCGTGGAGTACGACACCCAGGAGGAACTCGCCCGCGGCATCGTCAACGGCTGGATGAACTCGACCGACCACCGCGAGAACCTCCTCAAACCCTACTGGGAGAACGAGGGGATCGGGGTCTACATCGAGGAGGTCGACGGCCAGACCAGGGTGTTCGCGAGCCAGGAGTTCTGCTGACTTCCTCATCCGACCACAAAGGGTATCCGGCCGGACCAGCGAGGGCGCGCATGGTCCAAAAGTCCACGCTGTTGATCCTCGCCGGTGTCGTACTGCTCTTCCTCCCGGTTCCGCCGATCATGAGCGCCATCGCGGGTCTCGCGGTGATCGCCCTCGGCGTCGCGCTCCGGTTCATCGGCGACGACTGACCGCCCCTTCCACGCCGGCACGCACCGGACTGATGACTGATTCGTACGAGCCGATTCGATTTCACAGCTGTGAGCACGAGGGATTCCCGACCGCTCAATAGCGGTCGTTATTCTATGGATATGATATTTCCAGTCGAAATAGAGGGCCGGTCGGGTCGGTTGTCCGCCGCGCGTATCGAATGTGATGAGGCTAATTTCTGGATGTGAGAATACGCACAAAGCTTATTGCGAACTGGCATCGAGGATCGGGTAGGACCAGCGGGGGAATCCGTTGCCTGGCATCACTCGTAACTACTCCCCCTCGGTCCTGTCCTCCCCCCCCCTTTTCGACTCGAAGAGCGCGCTCGCCGTCGGTTTTCGTGCTCGTCGGAACCGCGACTACGACCGGTTACCGGTCCCGACAGTGATAACAGACCCCGTCGTTGATGTAGGGGCTCGGCATCCCCTTCCGACACCGCTGGCAGGTTCGTACGTGCCCGCTCTCCCGGTCGACTCCGTTGTTCCCTTGCATGGCATCACCCAGCGGGGGACAGTACAGGCACGCACATAAACGTGACCGATCACTCGGATCGGATTCGAGCGAACCGGTTCGGAGGGGGTCGCGCGCTCCATCCGTCAGTCCGAGGGCCACCGGGGATACTCCAAGTGGCCGCGACCGTCGAGAAAACATCAACTGGCCAAAAGGACCATAACGTGCGCACCGAAACGCCCACTCGCCGAGTAGGTTCGATCCAGTCACCCCCCACATCCGTCGTCTGTCGACCCGTTCCCCTGCTCGGCTGGTCACGAGAACGTGGGCCCGGGCCATCCCCCGGCCCGCCGGCCCACGACACGACCGTCTCAGCGGCTGTATCAGTGCCCTCTTCCGTGAAACCCGTTGGTGTGTTCTCTACCCACCGAACTCGGGGTGCTCGGTGCCGAATCGGTCGACGACCGTCTCCACGAACATCGGCGTCAGCGTCACGAACTCCTCGCGCTCGGCGTCGGGGAGGCAGTCGGCGACCGACCGCGGTGCGTCGGGCGTGTAGCGTTCGTCGACGAAGGCCCTGACCCCGACCTCCTCGGGGCCGCGGATGACGCGGCCGATGGCCTGGCGCGCCCGCCGGACCGCGGGCACCGTGAGCGCGTACCGGAACGCCTTCGATTCGTCGAAAGCAGCCCCGTAGGCCCGTCGAACCGCCCGGATCCGGGGTGAAGCCACGTTGACGAGCGGCACCCCGACCACCGCACACGTCCCGAGTTTGTCGCCGTCGTAGTCCACGCCCTCCGTGAGGGTTCCCCGCGTCGAGGTCACGAGGACCTTGCCCTCGCCCGCGAAGAACTCGCGTTTGAGCGCCTCCGTCGTGGCGTCGCTCGACGCCTCGTCGACGAGGACTGGTTTGTCGAGCGCCCCCGCGAGCCGCTCGCCCGCCCACGCCGCCTCGCGATAGCTCGGGAGACAGAGCAGAACGTTGCCGGGGTTCCTGGCGAGCTCGCGGAGCGCGTAGGCGTAGGTCTCGCGAACGCCGTTGTTCTCCGCCGGCGGGCCGCGGTTCCGGGCGGTGAACGCCGGCGCGTCGACCACCCAGCTCGCCCGGTTCTCCGGGGGGAACGTCAGGTCGTAGGTCCGCTCGACCACCGGGCGGGGCTCGGCCGCTTCCTCCTCCGTCTCTTCGTCCGTCCCGTCCCCCTCCTCGACCGCGACCCCGTCGAGCCCCACACACTCACGGAAGACGTCGATGGGTTCGAGCGTCGCGCTCATCAGTACGCCGCCCCCGAGGTTCGAAAAGCGCTCCTTCAGGTCCTCGGCGGGCAGACAGTCGTAGCAGAACAGCGCGGCGGTGTAGTGGCGTTCCCACCCCTCCAGATGGTCGCGGTCGGTGCTCGTGAGCGTGACTTCCCTGAAATACGAGGCGTGGTCGCGGGTCCACCACCGCGCGACGAGCCGGCCGACGTCGCCGCAGACGCACGACCGCTCGGGTGCGACGGTTCCCAGCACGTCCTCGACCGCCGCACCGACCGAGTGGAGCGACTTGCAGAACGAGGCCGAGTAACCCGCCTCGCGTGCCCACGCCGAGAACTCGTCGCGTTCCTCGATCTCGGGGTCGCGAAGCGGGATCTCGACCGTCTCGGGGAGGTCGTCGGCCGCTCGGTCGAGATCGCCGAACTCGTTCGCGAGGTAGCGATCGACCCGCGAGTCGACCCAGTCGATGGCCTCGTCGAAGAACTCCTCGACGCGTTCGAGCGAGTCGGTGCCGACCTCGTGGGGGTCGAGGAGTTCGGCGACCTGGGCGCGGTGTTCGCGCGACTGGCCCGCCCGCGTGCGGAGGTACTGGACGTCGTTACGCGCCCGCCGGAGCGAGTGGATCCCCACTCGGTCGCTCAGCATCTCCCTGACTCTGCCCTCCAACCTGTGGGCTTCGTCGACGATGACGAAGGTCCGGTCGTCGACCGCGCCGTCGGTGAGCGCCCGGGTCCGAGGATCGAAGAGGTGGGTGTAGTTGCCCACGACGACCTCGGCGTCGTCGAGCAGCGTGCCCATCGAGCGGTGCGGGCAGGTGCCCGCCGGGACCGACCCCGCGAGGAGTTCGTCGGTGGTGACGACGTTCTCCTCCCCGGCGTCGAAGCTCACGGGGACCGACTTGTCCCGCGCGTACCAGTCGGCCTCGAACGGGCAGAACGTGGGTGCGTGGTCGTCCTCGGCCAGCGAGTCGGGCGCGGTCGGTCGGGCGGTGGGGTACGGTGCGGTGTGATCCCCCATGGAGAGGTTGTCGTCGAGCGTGTTCCACGAATCGGGGTCGATTCTGGCTGACGAAACGAGTTCGCCGGCGCGCGCCGAGTCCCACCAGACCTCGCCCTCGCCGCCGCCGTCGCCGTGTGCGACCAGCCCCGAGGTGTGGTCTCGGAGCTCCTCGCAGGCCTCCTGTGTACTCTCCTCGAACGCGCCGGCACGCTCGTAGGGACAGAGGTCGGCCTTGCCGACCAGCGCCAGCCCGTCGAAGGGGTCGTCGACTCGCTCGTTGATGGCTCTGAGGTCCTCGATGAACTGCTGGCGCTGCTGTTTGACCGGCGTCACCACGAGCACGTTGTCGTAGCGGTCGGTCTCGCGGAGCAGGGTGCCCGCGGCGGTGAGCGCCGCCATCGTCTTGCCGGTCCCGCAGGCCCCCTCCATCACGAGGTAGCCGCCCCGTTCGCCCGTCTCGATCGCGGTCTCGATCGCGTCGGCCTGGTTGTCGTAGGGCTCGTCGTAGCCGAACACGTCGCGCCAGTTCGGCGGGGCGGAGTCAGCGTCCGGGCTCTCGCTGGGCTCGCCGGTCGTGGTGGCCGTCTCGCTGCTGGCTCCCTCGCCGCTCATCGTTCGTGTGCTCGGTTCGTGCGCCCTCGGGTATAGGGCTTCGCTCGCGGGGGTCGGTCGGTTCGGTGGCGGTGACCGCCGGGGAATCCCGGTGAGCGGGTCACGCCAGCCCGTAGTGACCGGGTTCGTCGTCGGCGGCGGGGTCGGCGAAGCAGAGTTCCTCGGCGTTCGTCACCATCCACGGGATCGCCCAGTCGAGCAGGACGTCCTCGGTCTCGACGTCGAGTTCGGTTTCGGGGTCGAGCCCCTGGAGCAGCCGAGCGATCTCGTAGACGGTGTACATCGTGTCGTCGTCGAGTACGTCGCTCGGTTCGCGGAACTGGAACGGGCGGAGTCGGTCGAACGAGGACTTCGGTCGGGGCATACGTGGGATAGAGACGACCGAAGTAAATCCTCGGCGGTGTCGTCACGAGGTCCGGAAATATGGTGCGGTATCGGTACGCTATTGACGGTGCGACCGAAGGGGCGAACATGGACTACGAGGACGTTCGGCACACGGACCCGGCGGTCGCGGACGCGCTCGACGGCGAACTCGACCGGCAGCGCTCGACGCTCTCGATGATCGCGAGCGAGAACCACGTCTCCCCTGCAGTCATGGACGCCCAGAGCAGCGCGCTCACCAACAAGTACGCCGAGGGTTACCCCGGCGAGCGCTACTACGGCGGCTGTGAGTACGCCGACGAGGTCGAACAGTTGGCCATCGACCGCGCGAAGGAGCTCTGGGGGGCCGAGTACGTCAACGTCCAGCCCCACTCCGGCTCCCAGGCCAACATGGCGGTCTACCTCGCCGCGCTCGAACCCGGCGACAAGATCCTCTCGATGGACCTCACCAACGGCGGCCACCTCTCGCACGGCTTCAAGGCGAACTTCGCCGGGAAGGTGTACGAGGTCGAACACTACGGGGTCGACCCCGAGAGCGGGCGACTCGACTACGAGGCCATCGAGAAACACGCGAACGAGTTCGAGCCCGACATGATCATCTCGGGCTACTCGGCCTACCCGCGCGAGGTCGACTGGGAGCGCTTTCAGGAAATCGCCGAGAGCGTCGACGCCTACCAGCTCGCCGACATCGCCCACATCACGGGCCTCGTCGCGGCGGGTGTCCACTCTTCGCCAGTGGGTATCGCGGACTTCGTCACCGGGAGCACTCACAAGACCATCCGCTCGGGCCGCGGCGGGATGATCCTCTCGGGCGAGGCGCACGCCGACGCCATCGACGCGGCGATCATCCCCGGAATGCAGGGCGGGCCGTTGATGCACAACGTCGCGGGCAAAGCGGTGGGCTTCGGCGAGGCGCTCGAACCCGAGTTCGAGGCGTACGCCGAACAGGTGGTCGAGAACGCGACGGCGCTCGGCGACCGAATGCAGGAGCACGGCCTCGGGCTGGTTTCGGGCGGCACGGATACCCACCTCGTGCTCTGCGACCTCCGAGAGTCCCATCCCGATACGACGGGCAAAGAGGTCGAGGAAGCCCTCGAAGGAACGGGTATCGTGCTCAACGCGAACACGGTCCCCGGTGAAACCCGCTCGAACTTCGTCGCCAGCGGGATCCGAGCGGGCACGCCCGCGCTCACGACCCGCGGCTTCGACGCCGATGCCTGCCGCGAGGTCGCCGACTGTATCGCGCGCGTCGTGGACGCCCCCGACGACGGGAGCGTCGTCGAGGAGGTCTCGGCCGACGTCGACGCGCTCTGCGAGCGGTTCCCGCTCTACGAGTGAGTCCGGCAGGACGACCACTCCCCGGACCGAGGCATTGATTAACGTGGCTCTCGGCGCTTCTCCATGACCGACGTCATCGACGGCAACGCCGTCGCCGACGACATCCGCTCGGACCTCGAGGACTGCATCGCGACGTTCGAGGACGCCGGCGTCACGCCCGGCCTGGCCACGGTTCTCGTTGGGGACGACCCCGCGAGCGAGACCTACGTCTCGATGAAACAGCGCGACTGCGAGGAGGTCGGGATCAACGGCGTCCACGTCGAACTCCCCGCCGACGCCTCGCAGGACGACCTCAACTCGACCATCGACGAACTCAACGACGACCCCGATATTCATGGGTACCTCGTTCAGGACCCGACCCCCGACCAGATCGACTATCGGGAGGTGATCCGCCGGATCGACCCCGCGAAGGACGTCGACGGCTTCCACCCCGAGAACGTCGGGCGGCTGGTCGCGGGCGACGCGCGATTCAAGCCCTGCACGCCGCACGGGGTCCAGAAGCTCCTCGCGTCGGCGGCCGTCGACACCGAGGGCAAGGACGTCACCATCGTCGGGCGCTCGCGCATCGTCGGCAAACCGCTCGCGAACCTCCTGCTCCAGAAGGCCGACGACGGCAACGCGACGGTCACCGTCTGTCACTCCCGAACGCAGGACCTGGCCGAGAAGACGCGGAACGCCGACGTCGTGGTCGCGGCGGTCGGCGCACCCGAACTCCTCGACGGCTCGATGATCGGCGAGGGTGCAGTGGTGATCGACGTCGGGGTCAACCGGGTGGACGCGGACACCGAGAAGGGCTACGAACTCGTCGGCGACATCGAGTTCGAGTCGGCGAAGGAGAAGGCGAGCGCCATCACGCCCGTCCCGGGTGGTGTCGGCCCGATGACGCGCGCGATGCTGCTCTACAACACTGTGAAAGCCGCGAGCCAGCAGGAGGGCGTCGACGTCGAGCTTCCGTGAGTCGGGACGACCGCTTTCTCGCACCCGACGACCTCGCGGCGCGCTACGGGGACGTGCTCCGCCGGTCGGCAACGAGCGACCTGCCCGCCGACGAGTGGGAGGATGCGCGTTCGCGTGCCGCTGAGAGCGCGTGGGGTGTCGGCGGGTTCGTCACGCAGGGTGGTCGAGTGTTGTTGATCCGGCAGGGGCGGCGCTGGAGTGGATCCAAGCCGTGGATCGCGCCCGGCGGGATGCTCGAAGTCGGCGAGAGTCACGCGGAGGGTGCGGCCCGCGAAGTTCGAGAGGAAACCGGTCTCGGGGTCGAGATCGACGGGCTCGCGGCGATCCAGGAACGGACCTTCGTTCACGAGGGGGAGAGTCGAGAATTCGAGTTCCGGTTCGCGATGTTCGACGCGACGCCGACGACGGCGGAGCTCGCGACGGACCCGGGACTCGACGACGAGGATATTCTCGCTGTGGAGTGGTTCGAGGCGCTGCCCGAGAAGACCTACGAACGTGACTTGCTCACGGCGCTCAAAAAACGGTGATCGGGAACGCTCTCAGTCGAAACTCGGCAGGACCTCGTTCTCGTAGAGGTCGAGCAGTGCGTCCTGGTCGTCGCCGATCTGGTGCATGTAGACGTGGCTGTAGCCCGCGTCGAACGCGTTCTGGATGTTCTCGATGTGGGCGTCGGCGCTGGGTTCGGTGAGGATCGACCCCTCGCGGATGTCCTCCTTCGTGACCATCCGACTCGCTTGCTCGAAGTGGGTCGTGGTCGGCAGTTCGGCGGCGAGTTCCCCTGGGAGCCCGGAGTTCGGCCAGACGCGGTGGGCGGTCTCGACCGCTTCGTCCTCGGAATCGGCGTAGCAGGCGTGGAGCTGGCAGTACGACGGGTCCGAACCACCGGCCTCCTCGTAGGTATCGAGGAGATCGCCCTGCGGGCCGACACACCAGAAGGCGTCGCCGATCTCGCCCGCGCTGGTCGCGGCGCGCTCGCCGAAGGCCGAGACCACGATCGGGGGAAGTTCGTCGGGGAGGGTGAACAGCCGCGCGTTCTCGACGGTATAGTGCTTCCCGTAGTGGCTGGTTTGCCCGCCCTGCCAGAGCTTGCGGATGACCTCGACGGCCTCTTCGAGCATTTCGAGCCGCACGGGCTGGGAGGGCCAGTGCTCGCCCACGACGTGTTCGTTCAGGAGTTCGCCGGTGCCGACGCCGAAGAAGAAGCGCCCCTCCAGCATCTCGGCGGCGGTCGCGGCGGCGTGGGCCACCACGGCAGGGTGGATCCGCATGATTGGACAGTTGACACCCACACCGACGTCGATCTCGTCGGTGGCCTCGGCGACCCCACCCAGCACGGGCCAGACGAAGGGCGCTTCGCCCTGCTCGCTGGTCCAGGGATGGTAGTGGTCCGAGCTCGACACGAAGTCGAAGCCGACCTCCTCGGCGCGCTCGGCCTGGCGGACGAGCTCGTTCGGGCCGAACTCCTCGGTCGAGAGGGTGTAGCCGATATCCGTCATTTGGCCTCACCGGTAGTCGTCGACATACGGCCGGCTTCGACGGTCGGTGGCTAAGGTCTGGTGCCGACGTGTGCCGGGTGTGCCGTGGACCCAGCGGTCGTCTGTCTGTTCTCAGCAATCGTGAGACACTGCCGACCGAGTGATCCGTCGAACGTCACGACGCAAACACAAACGAGAACCGCAGGCCACACCCTCCCCAACCGATTCGCTCCGTTCGTTTCACTCACTTCGCTCATCCCTCGCGCGAGTCGCGCGTCTCCGACGCGCTCCCGCGCGCCCCCGCACGCAGTTCCACGGAACCGTCCCCCCGTTCGCAAGGAGTCGGACCGGTACTCTCGTCGAACTATCCGATTCTGTCGAGCCGGTCGCGTGCGGCCGCCAGCGCGTTCTCGTCGTCCTCGCGGAGGTACGTACCGACGTCGCGCGCGACCCCGAGGAGCCGTTCGGCGTGGGCGGGCGAGACGTCGCCGTCGAGCGCCTCGACCCGCCTGACGTGGTCTTCGAGCGTGTCGAGCACCGCCCGTGCCTCGTTATCCGGGTGGGCGTCGAGATACGCCGTCGCGTCCCGGCGGTAGACGTCGAGCGCGCTCGCGACCGCCCGACCGCGGGCCGCCCGAAGCGAGTCCGGGACGGTTTCGGGGGGCGGGCGTTCGCCCTCGTCGACCCCACCGAGGAGGTCGATGAAGTAGCGCTCCTCCTCGTCGTCCGTCCGCAGCCCGCGCGCGAGTTCGGTGGCGACCTGGCGGAGTTCGCGCGCCCCGACGGCGGTCCCGTCGAGCGGTGCGAGGCTCCCGGCGCGGATGAACCCCTGTCCCCGAACGAACTCGTGGCAGGCCTCGGCGGCGCGTTCGGCCGCGGCGCGGGTGTCGGCGGCCTCAGCCCCGAGCAGGCTTCGCGCCTCGGTGAGGTCGAGCGTCGCCGCGGTCGCAGTGTGCTCGGTGCGCTCGTCGCGGCCGACGCTCCGGAGGCTCCCGCAGTTCGGGCAGTCGACGCTCCCGGTCTCGTAGTACGACCACCGCGTGCCGCAGTCCTTGCACTCGCGTTCGCCCCGGATGCGCATACCCTCCCTCGAACCGCGAGCGTGAAAAAGTGGCCGTCGTGTGGGAGCCGAACGCGACCCGGATCACGGACGACAGCCCGGTCCGCACCACCGCCGGGATTTATGTTCGTGCCGCACCGAGCGGTCGGTATGCCGTCGAGTCCCCGCGCTCGTGGTCGAGAAATTCTCCGGCGATGAGGTATCGGTCCGACGTGATTCGGATCGGGTGACGGTCTCGGTCGCCGGTCGCACACACGAACTGACCAGAGCCGAGGCCGTATCCCTCCGGGAGTCGCTCGACGACTCGCTCGCACGACATCGCGAGTTCGTTCGCACCACCGGTACACACCGCCCCGACGGGAGCTACGTCGTCGCGCGCCGGGGTGTGGAGTCGGCGGGCCACCGCAGGGTGTTCGACTCGTTCGAGGCTCTCCGGGACCTGTTCGACGCGCTTCCGACGTCGTTCACCGCCCAAGACGTCGACTCCCCCGCGCTCTCGGGTCGTCGTCGCCACCTCGTGGTGCGTCACCTCGCGGAAAACCCCGATTTCGCGTGCAAGCTTGTGGCTCGCCAGCCGTTGACGGCCGAAAAGCGGCCTCACCAGAGGTAGCTCCCGAGGAGCTGTAACAGGAGCGTCTGACCGAACACCGCGCCCACGAGGAGCCAGCGGTCCCGAAAATTCGGTCGAACCCGGTGGACCGCGGCGGCTACCGGCAGGCAGAGGTAGGGGTAGATGTAGAGCGCGCCACGGGCGGTCTCGCCGGTGTGGTAGACGCCCGCGACGAGCATCGCACAGAACCCGACGACCGCGGCCGCCGCGATCACGAACGGCTCGCGCTCCCGGGTGGCCGTGAGCCACCATCGGCCCTCGGGCCGGAGGTCGCCCCAGAGGTCCCGAAGGCCACGGGCCGCGAGCAGACAGAGGAACGGGGTGAAGAACAGCCCGAGCTCGACGATGTCCTCGAAGCGGCTGAAGACGTAGTCCGAGGGGTCGGCGAGCAGCATGAACCCATTCGGATTCTGCTGCTCCGAGGCGATCGAGAGGCTGTGGAGGTAGTCGTACCCCAGCCCGAACTTCACGACCAGATAGCACGCGACGAGTCCGACCCCGATGCCGACGAGCGGGAGCAGTTTCTCGCGCCGGAAGACCGCGATCCCGGCGAGGATCGGGAGGACGAAGACGAACAGGAACAGTTGGCTGGCGGCGACGAGCAGGCAGGCGAGCGTCGCGAGGCTCCACCACCGCGACTCGCGGGTGAAGAAGTACACCGCAGCGAGCAACAGCGTGGCGATGATCGCGTCGATCGTCGCGAGGTAAAATATCTGAACCGAGGGGAGCAGCACGAACAACAGCGTGGTGTACTGGGCGACGGATCTCTCGTAGTAGGTCCCGACGAGCCGGTAGACCAGCACGGCCGAGGTCGGCAGCGAGATGGCCGCGATGGCGGTCGTAACCAGTGGGCGCGACCCGAAGACCCAGTCGAGGAGGGTGAAGGTGAGGACCGTCCCCGGCGGGTGCGTTCGCGCGTGGACCACGTACGAGAGCTGGTTGGCCTCGTAGGTCCGCACGAACGCCAGCGGGTCGACGATCGTCGCGGCGAGCTGGTAGTAGCCCTCGCGGGTCGAGAGCGGGACGACGAATCCGTGGGTGAATCCGTGAAGGAGGTTCGAACACACGAGCAGCACGAACCCCGCGACCACGACCGGCGCGAGGCGCGTTCGTTCCTCCCGGAGGTACCACGCCGTCACCGCGAACACCCCAACCGCGGCGACGAGCATCGGGATCGCCCAGTCCAGACGGAGCCGCCCCAGCCGGAAGACGAAGATGCTGACCGGCCAGTAGACGGGCGTCCCGTAGGGATTGCCGAGGAGCTGGCGGTTGACGAACTTGATGAAGATATTGAAGAAGACGACGGAGGTGGCGGTCACCCACGCGATGACGGCGAGTTGACGGGCCGAGAACAGCGCCCCCTCGCCTGTGTGGTGCCCACCGGTCATCGAACGGGGGTGTGACCGGGCGTGGTTAAGCGCTTACGAACCACTTTTTCCGAGGAGTGGTGGCCGACCAGCGGGAGGCCACCCGACGAGGAAAACCTGTCTTCGTGAGCGCGAAGCGCGAACGAACGGCTCGGAAGACGCGAAGCGTCTTCCGGTGGACTAAAAACTGCCGCTCACTCGCTCCGCTCGTTCGCGGTACAATCACTAACCCCTCCGCACCGCTTCCGCAACCGCTCCGCGACAGCCACACACCTCCCCAACCGACTGCGCTTCTCGCTCGTTCGCCTGCGGCTCACTCACTGCGATGCTCATCCCTCGCACAATGTCCGCGACCGGCCCTCACTATCGTTCGGACCGGTCGCGAGCGCGCGCCACTGCGGCTGACTCGTCGTGGCGCACGATGGACCCGGACGATCCATCGCCGATTCCGTTGCAGTGGTGTGGGTCGAATCGCGACCTCGCTGTGCGATGGTATCCGGAACGACCAAATAGGCGGTGGGACAAGGCTCACTGAACGACATGGCCAGACCAGAGGTGCTCGACCGAATTCAGGGGGCAGAGCGCGAGGCCGAGGAGATAATCGAGGAGGCGGAAGCCGACCGCGAGGAGCGGATCGCCGAGGCCCGCGAGGAGGCCGACGAGATCCGCCAGGAAGCCGAAGCGGAGGCCGACGAACTCGAAGAGGAGCGGCTCGAAACCGCCCGCGAGGAGATCGAATCCGAGCGCGAGGCGGTCCTCGAGGAGGCCGAAGCGGAACGCGAGGAACTCGAATCCAACGCGCGCGAGAACCTCGACGACACCGCGGAGTACGTCGTCGAGCGGTTCACCGAGGAGGTTCATGCTCAGACCTGAACGGATGAGCCGGGTGTCGGTCACGGGCGCGAAGCGCGTCCTCACCGACACCATCGAAACCGTCCACCGACTCGACCTCCTCCACGTCACGGGCTACGACGGCGAGTGGGAGGGCTTCGAACCCGGGGACCCGGTCGCGGGGGCCGACGAGGCCGCCGACCGTCTCGTCACCGTCCGCTCGCTCATCTCGCTTCTCGACGTCGACCAGGACCGCGAGACGAGCGGTATCGACCTCGACGGGATGGGCGACCGTATCGAGACCGTCCGCACGCGGGCCAACGAACTCGACGACCGGCGCGAGGACCTCGAAGGCCAGCGCGCCGACCTCGCCGACCGGATCGACGCGCTCGAACCCCTCGCGGCGCTCGGGATCGACCTCGACCTGCTCTCGGGCTACGACTCGCTCGAAACCCGCGTGGGCGAGGCCGACGAAGCGGCGGTCCGCGAGGCGCTCGATAGCTCCGAGCGGATCGACCGCTACGAACTCTTCACCGAGGACCGCGCGGTCGCGGTGTTCGCCGAGCCCGCACCGGGCGAGACGGCCGTCCTCGACGACGCGCTCACCGGCACCGAGTTCGTCGCGGTCGACGTGCCCGACGCCGAGGGCAGCCCCGAGGACCACCTCGACGACCTCGACGGCCGCCGCAGCGCGCTCGCCGACGACGTCGAGGACGTCGAAGCCGAGATCCGCGAGGTCCGCGACGAGCACGGCGACTTCCTGCTCGCCGCCGAGGAGGAGCTCGCGATCGAGGTCCAGCGCCGCGAGGCCCCGCTCTCCTTCGCGACGACGAAGAACGCCTTCGTCGCCGAGGGCTGGGTCCCCACCGACCGGTTCGACGACCTCGAATCACGGCTCAGGGAGGCGGTCGGCGACCACGTCGTCGTCGAGGAGCTCGAACAGGCCTCCTACAACAGCGACGGGCACGTGACCGAGCGCGAACCGACCGAATCGGGTGGCGACGGTGGATCGAGCGACGAAACCGAGGCGGAAGTCGCAGCCGACGGCGGCACCGACGTCGCCATCGGCAAGCGCGACCCGCCGGTGGTGCAGGACAACCCGGGTCCGGTGAAACCCTTCGAGTTCCTCGTCAAGACGGTGAGCCGACCGAAGTACTCGGAGATCGACCCGTCGATCGTCCTCTTCCTGACCCTCCCGCTGATGTTCGGGTTCATGATCGGGGACGCCGGCTACGGGCTGGTCTACCTCACCGTGGGGACCCTGCTGTTCAAACGCTTCGAGAGCGACGGGATCCGCGCGCTCGGCGCGATCACGCTGTGGGCGGGTGGGTTCACGTTCCTGTTCGGGATACTCTACGGCGAGATATTCGGGACGGAGTTCATCAAGATGTACCTCTGGGAGGGCGCGCTCGGCCTCGAAAGCCAGCCCCTCCACAAAGGGTTGATGCCGACGTACGGGGCCTACGCGAACGCGTGGCTCCTGATCAGCGTGCTCTTCGGCCTGCTCCACATGACGGTCGGCTACCTCTTCGACTTCGCCGACAACCTCCGGACGAGCTTCAAGACCGCGATGCTCGAGAGCGGCTCGTACCTCATCCTGATGCTCGGCGTCTGGGTCTGGCTCATGAGCCGCACCCTGATGGGCGTCAAACCCGAGCTGATGTTCGTGGCCCTCGACGGCCAGCCGTTCGCGCTCGGCTTCGCGGGCTTCTCGCCGACCGTCGGCTGGGCCGGCCTCGGTGTCGGCCTCGTGGTCGGGCTCGGGCTCGTGATCGTCAACGAGGTCAACCACTTCGGGGGCATCGGCGTTCTCGTCGGCTTCCTCGAAGGGCTGCTTCGAGCGGCCTTCGTCAACCCCCTCTCGTACACACGGCTCGCCGCCGAGGTGCTCGCGGAGGTCGGGCTGGCGTTCGCGGTCAACCTCCTGGTCTTTGGGGCCTACGAACACAACGGCGAGTTCCACCTCCTGTTCACCCACGGCCCGGGCTACGTCGAGACCCTGAGCGGCGAGGCCTCGCTGATGTTCGGTGGCCTCATCCACATGGGCATCGCCGGCGCGGCCTTCGGGATGGTGCTGCTCGTGGTCGGCCACATGCTGGTGCTCGGCGTCGGCGTCATGAGCGCCGGCCTCCAGGCCGTGCGGCTGGAGTACGTCGAGTTCTTCAACCAGTTCTACGAGGGCGGCGGCGACCAGTACGAACCGTTCGGCTACGAACGGACCCACACCCTCGAAGAGTAGGGCGGGTTCGTTCCGAAACCGGCCGATTTCGAGAACTACTCAAACCACGTATTTGAGCCTGTTCGTTCGGTCTACGGCGAATATTTTGAGAAGTTTTATGTGGCTGGTGCGGGGACTTTAGCCCGTTCGACAATGACCGACGACACACGGAACGGGGACAACTGACGCCATGCTAGAACTCATCAGCGCGCTCGTCGATCCGGGGGTACTGCTACAACAGGGCGGCGGTGGCGGTGGAATGTCGACCGAAGCCGCGGCGGCGCTCGCGAGCGGTCTCGCGGCGATCGGCGTCGGCCTCGCCGGGGTCGGTACCGGGAACGCACAGCGCGGGATCGGTGCCGCGGCCGTCGGTGCGTACTCGGAAGGTTCCATCTCGCTCGGTATCGCCATCTTCCTGACGGTGATCCCTGAAACCGTGATCATCATCGGGTTCGTGGCGTTCTTCCTCGCCGGCGCGTAAGGTGATGGAATGAGTCTCGAAACCGTCGCCGAGGACGTCAAGGAGGAAGCACGCGAACGCGCCGAACGCATCCGCGAGGAGGCCGACGAGCGCGCCGCGGAGATCGTCGAGGAGGCCGAAGCCGACGCCGAGGAGACGGTCTCCGAACGCGAGCGCGAGGTCGAGAATCGGATCGAGCGCGAGCGCGACCAGCGGCTCTCGAGCGTGAAGCTCGAAGCCAAACAGCTCCGGCTCGAAACACGGCGGGAGGTCCTCTCAGACCTTCGCAGCGAGGTCGAAGACCGGGTCACGGGTCTCTCGGGCGACGAGCGTGAGGAGCTCACGCGGGCGCTGCTCGAGGACGCCGCGACGGAGTTCGACGACGGCGCGTCGGTCGGCCTCTACGGTCGAGCCGACGACGCCGACCTGCTCGCCTCGCTCGCCACGGAGTACGACGGCTTCGAGCACGCCGGGGAGTACGACTGTCTCGGCGGCGTGGTCGCCGAGAGCGAGGCCTCGCGGGTTCGGGTCAACAACACGTTCGATTCGGTGCTCGATTCGGTCTGGGACGACGAGCTCAAGGCCGTGAGCTCCAGGCTGTTCGACCAATGAGCACGCGCGCCACCGACTCGAACTACGAGTACGTCACCGCCCGGGTGCGCTCGCGTCGGGCGAACCTGTTCGACGAGGAGGACTACCAACAGCTGGTGCGGATGGAGCCCAGCGGGATCGCGCGGTTCATGGAGGAATCGCAGTACGAAGAGGAGATGAACGCGCTCGGGAGTCGTCACTCGGGCGTCGACCTGGTCGAGCACGCGCTCGCCCGGAACCTCGCGAAGGACTTCGAGGACCTCCTGCGTTGGGCGAGCGGCCCGCTCTACGACGACATCGCGCGCTACCTCCGGAAGTTCGACGCGTGGAACATCAAGACGGTCCTTCGAGGGATCTACGCCGACACCGGTCGCGAGAGCGTCGAGAACGACCTCGTCCGAACCGGCGAGTTCGACGAGGACCGTCGCGACCGGCTGCTCGAAGCCGACTCGATCGAGGGCGTCGTCGAGGGGCTCTCGGACACCGTCTTCGGGCCGCCTCTGGAGAGCGCGCTCGACGAGTACGAGTCGACCGGTACGCTGGTGCCGCTCGAGAACGCGATCGACCGGGCCTACTACGAGGAGCTGTTGGCGGTGCGGCCCGGCGAGAGCAACGCACGGCGGCTCTACGTCAAGTTCCTCGAAGCCGAGATCGACTTCCGGAACGCCCGGAACGCGCTCCGGCTGGCGCGCTCGGGCGCGGACACCGACCCCGCGACCTACTTCATCGACGGGGGGCGACTGTTCGACGAATCGGACCTCGCCGGGATCGCGGACAACCCCGACGAGCTCGCCGCCCGGTTGGCCGACAGCCGGTACGGCGACGAACTCGACGCGGCGCTCGATGCGCTCGACGACGCGGAGAGCCTGACGGGTTTCGAGCGCGCGCTCGACGCCGCGCTCGCGGAGTACGCCCACCAGCTCGCGAACTGGTACCCGCTCTCGGTCTGTCCGGTGTTCGCCTACGTGCTCGCGAAGGAGCGCGAGGTCGACAACGTTCGGGCGATCGCCCGCGGGCGGGCCGCGGGGCTCGACCCCGAGACGATCGAGGAGGACCTCGTCCTCCGATGAACCGACACGCCGAAACCGCTGGGTCGCCTAACGCGGGGGACGAACACCAATGAGCCAGGAGATCGCGGTCATCGGCACGCCCGAGTTCACCACCGGCTTTCGCCTCGCGGGCGTTCGCGAGATCGAGAACGTCGCGGAGGAGGACAAGGCGGACGAACTCGACGACGCCGTCGAGCGGGTGTTCGCGAACGACGACGTCGGGATCGTGGTGATGGCCGACGCCGACACCGACCACCTCTCGCGCGGCGTGCGGCAGGACGCCGAGACCAGCATCGAACCCACGCTGGTGACGCTCGGCGGCGACGAGGCGGGCAGCGGCGGGCTGCGCGAGCAGATCAAACGCGCCATCGGCATCGACCTGATGGACGACAGCTAAATCATGAGTCAAGCAACAGACGTACAAACGACGGACGACGGCACCATCGCCAGCGTGAGCGGTCCCGTGGTTGTCGCCACGGGCCTCGGCGCGCGGATGAACGACGTGGTCTACGTCGGCGACGAGGGGCTGATGGGCGAAGTGATCGAGATCGAAGGGGATCGCACGACGATCCAGGTCTACGAGGAGACCTCGGGGATCTCGCCGGGCCAACCCGTCGAGAACACCGGCGAACCGCTGTCGGTCGACCTCGGTCCCGGGATGCTCTATTCGATCTACGACGGCGTCCAGCGCCCGCTCGACGTGCTCGAAGACCGGATGGGCGCGTTCCTCGATCGAGGTGTGGACGCCCCCGGGATCGACCTCGACGAAGAGTGGGAGTTCACGCCCACCGTCAGCGAGGGCGACGAGCTCGAAGCCGGCGACGTCGTGGGAACGGTCCCCGAGACCGAGAGCATCGAACACCGCGTAATGGTGCCGCCCGACTACGAGGGCGGCGAGGTCACGAACGTCGAGGAGGGGTCGTTCTCGGTAACCGACCCGATCGTCGAACTCGACTCGGGCGAGGAGGTCACGATGCACCAGGAGTGGCCGGTGCGCGAGACCCGCCCGACGGTCGACAAGCAGACCCCGACGACGCCGCTCGTCACGGGCCAGCGGGTCCAGGACGGTCTCTTCCCGCTCGCGAAGGGCGGCACGGCGGCGATCCCGGGACCGTTCGGGAGCGGGAAGACCGTCACCCAACAGAGCCTCGCGAAGTTCGCCGACGCCGACATCGTGATCTACATCGGCTGTGGCGAGCGGGGCAACGAGATGACGGAAGTGATCGACGACTTCCCGGACCTCGAGGACCCGAACACGGGGAAACCGCTGATGAGCCGCACATGTTTGATCGCGAACACCTCGAACATGCCGGTGGCGGCGCGTGAGTCCTGCGTGTATACGGGAATCACGATCGCCGAGTATTATCGGGACATGGGCTACGACGTCGCGCTGATGGCCGACTCCACCTCACGGTGGGCGGAGGCGATGCGCGAGATCAGTTCCCGGCTCGAAGAGATGCCCGGCGAGGAGGGCTATCCCGCCTACCTCGCGGCGCGGCTCTCGGCGTTCTACGAACGCGCGGGCTACTTCGAGAACATCAACGGTACGGAAGGATCGATCTCGGCGGTCGGTGCGGTCTCTCCGCCGGGCGGCGACTTCTCCGAACCCGTCACCCAGAACACGCTGCGTATCGTGAAGACGTTCTGGGCGCTCGACTCCGACCTCGCCGAGCGCCGGCACTTCCCGGCGATCGACTGGAACGAGTCGTACTCGCTCTATCGGGACCAGCTGGACCCGTGGTTCGAGGAGAACGTCGCGGCCGACTGGCCGGAGACCCGTCAGTGGGTGATCAACACCCTCGACGAGGAGGCCGAACTCCAAGAGATCGTTCAGCTCGTTGGCGAGGACGCGCTGCCGGACGACCAGCGCCTCACGCTCGACGTGGCGCGCTACCTCCGGGAAGCGTTCCTCCAGCAGAACGCGCTCAACCCGACCGACGCCTACTCCTCGCCGGAGAAGACCTACCGGATGATGGAGGCGATTCAGACCTACAGCGAGGAGGCCTTCGACGCGCTCGAAGCGGGCGTCCCGGTCGAGGAGATCACGAGCATCGACGCCGCACCCCGGCTCAACCGGATCGGGACCACCGAGGAGTACGGCGAGTTCATCGAGGAGATCGAGTCCGACGTCCAGGACCAGCTCCGGGAGAAGTACTAACATGAAGGAATACCGAACGATCGAGGAGATAAGCGGGCCGCTGGTGTTCGTCGAGATCGACGAGCCGGTCGGCTACGACGAGATCGTGGAGATCGAACTCCCCGACGGGGAGCGAAAGCGCGGCCAGGTGCTCGAATCCTCGGAGGACTTCGTGTCGATCCAGGTCTTCGAGGGCACCGGCAGCATCAACCGGGACGCCTCGGTTCGCTTCCTCGGCGAGACCATGACGATGCCCGTCACCGAGGACCTCCTCGGGCGGGTGCTCGACGGCTCGGGCCGACCGATCGACGACGGCCCGGAGATCGTGCCCGACAGCCGCGAGAGCATCGTCGGGTCGGCGATCAATCCCACGGCCCGAGAGTACCCCGAGGAGTTCATCCAGACGGGTGTCTCGGCGATCGACGGCATGAACACCCTCGTGCGGGGCCAGAAACTGCCGATCTTCTCGGCTTCGGGGCTGCCGCACAACGAACTCGCCCTCCAGATCGCGCGCCAGGCGACGGTGCCGGAGGAGGACGAGGCGAACGAGGACGGCGAGGGCAGCGAGTTCGCGGTGGTCTTCTGTGCGATGGGTATCACCGCCGAGGAGTCAAACGAGTTTCTCGCCGACTTCGAGCGCACGGGCGCGCTCGAACGCTCGGTCGTCTTCTCGAACCTCGCGGACGACCCCGCCGTCGAACGCCAGATCACCCCGCGGCTCGCGCTGACGACCGCGGAGTACCTCGCGTTCGAGCAGGACTACCACGTGCTGGTGATCCTGACGGACATGACCAACTACTGTGAGGCGCTCCGGGAGATCGGGGCCGCGCGCGAGGAGGTCCCGGGTCGACGGGGCTATCCCGGCTACATGTACACCGACCTGGCGCAGCTCTACGAGCGCGCGGGTCGGATCCGCGGTCGCGACGGTTCGGTGACGCAGATCCCGATCCTCACGATGCCGAGCGAGGACGAGACCCACCCGATCCCCGACCTCACGGGCTACATCACCGAGGGACAGATCATGCTCGACGGCGACCTCAACAGTCAGGGCGTCGAGCCGCCGGTGAACGTGCTGCCGAGTCTCTCGCGGCTGATGGACGACGGTATCGGCGAGGGGCTGACCCGCGAGGACCACGGCGACGTCTCCGACCAGCTCTACGCAGCCTACGCGGAGGGTGAGGACCTCCGGGACCTGGTGAACATCGTGGGTCGCGAGGCGCTCTCCGAACGCGACAACCAGTACCTCGACCTCGCCGACCGGTTCGAGGCGGAGTTCGTCGACCAGGGCTACGACACCAACCGCGACGTCGAGGAGACCCTCGACATCGGTTGGGAGCTCCTCTCCGCGCTCCCGAAACAGGAGCTCAACCGGATCGACGAGGAGTACATCGAGCGCTACTACAACGAGGACGCCGACGACGCCCAGGAGAGCGAGGAGTCGAGCGGTGCCGAGGCCGAGGCTTAAGGACCTCGGTGTCATACTACTGACTAACAATGGCCAACGACGTCAAACCGACCCGCAAGGAGCTGATGGGGATCGAGGACCGCATCGACCTCTCCGAGCGGGGTCACGACACGCTCGAACAGAAGCGTGACGGCCTCATCATGGAGTTCATGGACATCCTCGACGAGGCTCAGGACGTGCGCTCGGGGATGGGCGACGACTACGAGCAGGCCCAGGCGAAGATCGACATCGCGCGGGCGGTCGAGGGCGACGTCGCGGTCCGCGGCGCGGCCGCGGCCCTCGAGGACCACCCCGAGATCACGATCCAATCGAAGAACATCATGGGCGTCGTGGTGCCCCAGATCGAGTCCTCGAAGGTCAAGAAGTCGATCGACCAGCGGGGCTACGGCGTGCTCGGGACGAGCGCCCACATCGACGAGGCCGCCGACGCCTACGAGGACCTCATCGACTCGATCGTGCTCGCCGCCGAGGTCGAGACCGCGATGAAGAAGATGCTGAACGAGATCGAGACCACCAAACGCCGGGTCAACGCCCTCGAATTCAAGCTCCTGCCCGAACTCCGGGAGTCCCAGGAGTACATCGAGCAGAAGCTCGAAGAACAGGAACGCGAGGAGATCTTCCGGATGAAGAAGGTCAAGGACAAGAAAGAGGACCAGGAGCGCGAGGCCCGCAAGGAGTCCGAGGCCGAATCCGCCGAGCCGCCCGAAGGCGAAGTCGCGGCTACCTCATAGAGACCACCTTTTGCTGCGCTCGGCCGCGGAGCGGCCTCGCTGGCAAAATGTGGATCAAAAGCGCGTCGGGTTCCCTTCGGTCACCCTCGCGCCCGCTCGCTCGTTTCACTCGCTCGCGGTACGATCACTAACGTTCCCGCACAGCACCGCCGAAGCCCTCGCTCACTCCGTTCGCTCGCCCTTCATCCACCAGGACATCAGAACCGCAACCGCACCACTGGCCGCCAGCCGCCGCACCGCCACCGGCCCGCGGCCGGCCGACGGCGGCCAGCGTCGCTGTTCCGTTCGAATCGTCCGTCGATGTCGGTAACTATCGGCGGTGCAG
The DNA here is from genome assembly GCF_003602035.1 of Halococcus sp. IIIV-5B. Lineage (NCBI taxonomy): Archaea > Methanobacteriati > Methanobacteriota > Halobacteria > Halobacteriales > Halococcaceae > Halococcus > Halococcus sp. IIIV-5B. Next base: position 30,647 of record NZ_QZWE01000020.1, read on the forward strand.
TCGGTTTCCGTTCGCGACGAGTTCCGACTCAGGCCTCGCGTTCGACCATGAAGCGGGTGAACGCCGCGAGCTGGGTCGCGGACTCCTCGTCGAGGTCGAGCGCCGAGAGGTGGTCGCGGGCCTCGGAGGCGATGTCGAGCGCACACTCGCGGGCGTAGGCCACGCTGTCGGTCTCGCGGAGGAGGTCGATGACCTCCCGGACCTCCTCGTCGGTGTTCTCGTCGGCCCAGAGGATCGCCTCCAGTCGGGCGGCGCGTTCGGGGTCGGCGTTGCGCGCGGCGTGGATCGCCATCAGGGTTTTCTTCCCCTCGCGGACGTCGTTGCCGATCCCCTTGCCGAACGCGCCGCCGTCCTCGGTCGCGGTCTCGACGTCGAGGATGTCGTCGCCGATCTGGAAGGAGATGGACATGAGCTCGGCGTAGCGCGCGGCGTGGCGCTCGGTCTCCGCCGACTGCCCCGTGAGGATGGCGGCGAGCCGTGCGACGATCCGGCCGAGACAGCCGGTCTTACACGCACACATTTCGAGGTACTGGGCTTCGGTCATCCGGATCTCGCGTTCGTTGTGCCACTGGATGTCCATCCCCTGCCCGAGGTGGGTTCGGTTGAGCTCGTGCATCAGCATCTCGTAGAGCGCGAGCCGGGTTTCGGCGTCGAGGTCGCCGGGGTTCCGGGCGACGATCTTGAGCGGGAAGAAGTAGAGCGCGTTGCCCGCGTTGAGCGCGATGTCGGTCCCGAAGTCGTGGTGGAGCGCGGTCTCGCCCCGGCGCATCGTCGCGCCGTCCTCGACGTCGTCGACGATGATGGTGCCGTTGTGGAGGATCTCGGGGATGCAGGCGTAGGGCAGGTAGTCGTGTGGGTCCGCGCCGAATCCCTCGATCAGGAGACAGCAGACCACGGCCCGCCAGCGTTTGCCGCCGCGGTCGAGGAGGTCCCAGGTGAGGTCGGGGAGGGCGCGCTGGATCGCGGTCGAGTCGTACTCGTAGGTCGGCTCGCCGAAGAAGGAAGCGACGTACTCGGCGTCGATCTCGCGCGGGAGCAGCCGCTCGATCTCGGTGTCGATGACCGGTCGCCACGTCGCGAGCACGTCACGCATACGAATACGGGTGGGGGTGACGAGTGAAAAAGTCTCCTCTCCGTCCCCGGTCCCCCCGCAGGCTCTCGAAAACACCTCGTGCGCGGAGCTTTGTCGATGCCCGCTCTACGGGATCCATGACGAACCCACTGCCCGAGGCGATCGGTCGCCTCTGCCGACGCGCCGCCCCCGAATCCGACGACGTGCTCGACGAGATGGAGACCACCGCTCGCGAGTCGGGCTTTCCCACCATCGGACCGGGTGCGGGCGCGTTCTATCGCCTGTGTGCCCGACTGACGGCCGCCTCGTCGGTCTTCGAGTTCGGCTCCGGCTTCGGCTACTCGGCCTACTGGGTGGCCCCGGCGCTCCCGCCCGACGGCCGGGTCGTCCTCACGGAACACGACCCCGACGAACTCGACATGGCCCGCGAGTTCTTCGCGCGCGGCGGCTACGACGACCGCGCGGTCTTCGAGGAGGGCGACGCGATCGAGACCGTCGAGCGGTACGATGGCCCCTTCGACCTGGTACTCGTGGACAACGAGGACGACCGCTACGTCGAGGCGTTCGAGGCGGTTCGCGAGAAGGTGGCTCCCGGCGGGATGGTGCTGGCCGACAACGTCATCGCCGCCGGCGAGCAGTTCGGCCCCGACGATCTGCTGGACGCGCTCGACGGCGACGCGGCCCCGGCCACCGCCCGGCACATCGCCGACTACTACGAGCGGGTTCGAGCCGACCCCGACTTCGAGACGGCGCTCGTCCCGGTCGGCGAAGGGATCCTCGCGAGCGTGCGGCTGTAGCGGTTCGGGGACCGCCCACCGAATGAGTAGACGTTTAGTTCCGGTTGGCGACGGTCCCCTATGACGGACTGGATCGGCGAGACGTTCACCAGTCGGACGGGATGGGACCACCTCGAAACCCTGGTCGACATCGAGAACGGGAACCGAATGGCGGGTAGCGAGGGCGAACGCCGTGCAGCGGAAGCGACCCGCGACGCGCTCGCCGAGGTCGGCGCACGAAACGCGCGCCTCGACGAGTTCGGGATTCAGGGCTGGACGCGCGGCGAGAGCGGCGTCGTCGTGGACGGGCTCGAACACGACTCGATCGCGCTCCCGCGAAGCCCGAGCGGCGAGGCCGCCGGCGAGTTCGTCGACCTGGGCTACGGGCTGCCCGCGGATTTCGAGCGCCACGACATCGAGGGACGGGTCGTGATGGCCGCCAGCGACGTGCCCGACCACCACGACCGGTTCATCCATCGCACCGAGAAGTACCACCGCGCGGTCGCGGGCGGCGCGGCGGCGTTCGTCTTCCGGAACCACGTCCCCGGCCAGCTTCCACCCACGGGTAGCGTGAGCGGTGCGGACGGCCCGGTCGGCGAGATCCCCGCCGTCGGCGTCTCGAAGGAGGTTGGGCTCCGGCTCGGTCGTCGATTCGACGGCGAGACGGCGACGGTTCGGGTCGAGGCCGACGTCCACGACGCCACCAGTCGGAACGTCCACGCCGAACTCGGTCCGGAGACCGAGACCCGACTCCTCGTGACGAGCCACGTCGACGCCCACGACATCGCCGAGGGGGCGGGCGACAACGGTGCGGGCACGGCGATGGTGGTCGAACTCGCCCGCGCGCTCGCCGCCCGCGAGGACGAACTCGGTTGTACCGTGGAGTTCGTGGCGTTCGGGGCCGAGGAGGTGGGGCTGCGCGGGTCGGAGTACATGGCCGAAAACGCGAATTCCGAAGCGATCAAAGCCATCCTCAACCTCGACGGGGTCGTCAACGGTCGGACGCTCTCGTTCGTTACCCACGGCTTCGACGAGCTGGGTGCGGCCGCCGAACGCGTCGGCGAGCGGTTCGACCACCCCGTCGAGGTCGTCCCGAAACAGGGTCCCCACAGCGACCACTGGCCGTTCGTCCGCTGGGGCGTGCCGGGCTACCACGTCGGGAGCGACACCGGCCCGGACCGCGGTTGGGGCCACACCGAGGCCGACACCCTCGACAAACTCGAATCCAGAACCTTCCGCGAGCAGGCGGTCCTCCTCACCGCCCTCACTGTGGACCTCGCGAGCGACGACTTCTCGGTGGCTCACAAAGAGTCCGAAGAGATCGCGGCGGCGCTCGAAGCCGAGGACGAGGCCCCGGGCATGAAAGTCACCGGCGACTGGCCGTACTGACCACGGTCGATCGCCTCCGGCCGTCCCGATCGACCACGAGAATCCCTGGAGAGAGCGGCTTTCAGCAGGTTCATCCGGTCGGCTGTCGAAACCCAACCATGACCGGCCTGATGGAGACGTTCATCCAGAATCGGACGATGGTCCAACCCCACCACGCCAACAACCTCCAGACCGCCCACGGCGGGAACGTCCTCAAGTGGATGGACGAGGTCGGCGCGATGAGCGCCGCCCGCTTCGCGGGCAACTCCTGCGTGACGGCCCACATCAACCAGGTCGACTTCGAGCGCCCGATCCAAGTCGGCGACACCGCGCTCATCGAGGCCTACGTCTACGAGGCGGGCCGAACCAGCGTCCACGTCCGACTCAAGACCGACCGCGAGGACCTCCGCACCGGCGAACGCGAGACGGCCACCGAATCCTACTTCGTCTACGTCGCCATCGACGACGACCTCGAACCTACGTCCGTGCCGGAGCTCACCGTCGACACCGCAGACGGTGAACGGCTCCACGACGCCGCGGTCGCGGGCAACGGTAGCTCCGCATAAAATAGCTCAGTCGGACGCGTCACCCGTTCAGATGGCCTCCCGGCCGCTGGTCGAGGGGCTCTGCTCCTCCTCGAAGCCGAGCGTTTCGTCCGCTTCCATCGCGGTGAGTTCGGTGTAGGCCGACGCGAGCACCGCGACCGAGAAGACGCTCGTGATGGCGCTGCCGACCGCCGCGATGAGCCCGCCGAGGAGAGGACCAGCCACCATGCCGATGCCGAAGACCGCCTGGACGACCACCGTCGCGAGCATCACCGCGACGCCGATCCCGAGGAGGCTGAAACGGTGGCCCTTGGTGAGCCGCCAGCTCCCGCGGAACCCGTCGAGGAAGTTCCGGTCCTCGACCGCGACGAAGACGGTCCAGAACGCGAGGGTCACGAGCAGGAAGACCCCCGGAACGATCAGGAGGGCGAACCCGGCCGCCACGGCGATACCGAAGACGACCCCGCCGACGATGGCGTTGAGCACGACCCATCCCATCCGCCGGGTGAAGGCCTCACGGGGCAGCCGTTCGGTCTCGTCGCTGACGAACACCCGGATCGCCGCGATGCTCACTACCAGGCTCGCGAACGCGAGGACGAGCGAGAGCACCCCGGCTCCCACCGCCGGCAACGCGAACAGCGCGTCCGCCGCCGCGTCGGGCGAGGCGAAGCCCTGTTCCGGGACGTACCGCGCGATCCCGGCACCGAGGAGGCTGCTGACCGCCGAGAGCACGAACAGGATCCCGACCAGTAGCAGACCGTTCCGTTCCCGGGTTCTGTCGACACCGCTCCGCAGGATTTGTGTTATCTTTAATGACATAACGTGTCGCTAGAGACGTTCCCAGAGCATAACGATTTCGTGATAGATATTATCCTTTAGATGGGGCGGGACGGTCGCGGATCCGTCGAGTGCGACAACCGAAGACGGCCGCCTCGTGGTCGGATCCGTCGCCTCGTGCTCGTCCGACAGGGGTAAGAAAGCCGGGTCCATTCACCCGCCAATGAGCGATCCTGCGGCGACCACGGACGCCGAGGGCAGCGTCCGGGTCGTCGGCACGGCCCACGTCTCGCCCGAGAGCGTCGGCGAGGTCGAGGAGACCATCCGCGAGGAGCGCCCCGACGTCGTCGCGGTCGAGCTCGACGAGGGCCGGTTTCGCCAGCTCAAGGGCGAGGAGCCCGACGACCTCGCGGCGGGCGACCTCCTTCGGGGCAACACCGTCTTCCAGTTCCTCGCCTACTGGATGCTCTCCTACGTGCAGACCCGCCTCGGCGACGAGTTCGACATCACCCCCGGTGCCGACATGCTCGCGGGCGTCGAGACCGCCGAGGAGCTCGGGCTCGGGCTCGCGTTGGTCGACCGCGACATCCAGATGACCGTCCAGCGCTTCTGGGCCCGGATGACCGCCGGCGAGAAGTTCAGCATGCTCCTCAGCCTGCCGCTGGCGTTCGCCTCGCCGATCGCGGTCGGGCTCGGTATCGGGCTCTCGCTCGGGGTGATTCTCGGGATCCCGGTCGAAGCCTTCTTCGGCCCGCTCGTCGTGCCCCCAGCGCTGGCGATCCCGGGACTGGTGGTTTCGGTTCTCGACTACGTGCTCGTGACCATCGTGCTCGGCCTGGGACTCGCGGCGGTGCTCTCGCTCGCCTTCGTCTGGAGCCTCCCCGAGGAGGACGAGGTCGAGGAGTTCGACATCGCGGACATGACCGACACCGACGTGGTGAGTACGATGCTGGAGGAGTTTCGGCAGTTCTCACCCGGCGGGGCCGAGGCCCTGATCGACGAGCGCGACGCGTTCATCGCCCACCGGCTCGTGGCGCTCCGCGCGAGCGGCCATCGAGTCGTCGCGGTGCTCGGCGCGGGTCACATGGAGGGCGTCGAGCGGTACCTCGAAAACCCCGAGACGCTGCCCCCGATGGAGTCGCTCGTGGGTCGCGAGACCGGTCGGCGATTCTCGGCCTACAAGGTCGTCGGCTACCTCATCACCCTGGGATTCCTCGCCTTCTTCGTCCTGCTCGCGATGGCGGGTGCGCGAAACGAGTTCCTCCTCACCCTCTTCGGCGCGTGGTTCCTGATCAACGGGGTCTTCTCGGCGACCCTCGCGCGGCTCGGCGGGGCCCACTGGACCAGCGCGCTCGTCGGCGGCGCGGTGGCGTGGCTCACGTCCGTCAACCCGCTGCTCGCGCCCGGCTGGTTCGCGGGCTACGTCGAGCTCCGCTACCTCGACGTCAACGTCGGCGACATCGGCACGCTCAACGAGATCCTGAGCGACGAGGAGACCCCGATGGGCGAGCTCTGGACCCAGCTGAAAGCGGTCGGGCTCTTTCGCCTCATCGCGGTGGTCGCGCTCACCAACGTCGGCTCCATCGTGGCGAGCTTCCTGTTCGCGGCGGTCGTCCTTCCGATACTGGCCTCCGGGGTCGGGGGCGTCGGCGGCGTCGCCGACCTGATGGTCGAGGGGGCACGCAACAGCGCCGACCTGATCTGGGGGACGGTGACGTGAAGTTCCACGGCCGGGAGGTGTTCGACCTCGCGATCGCCTGGCTCGCGCTCGGCGTCGCGTTCGCGCTGTTCTTCGATTCGTTCCTCGGCATCAACCTCAGAACCGCGCTGCTCACCGGTGACCCCAATACCCTGCTCTCGCCCGCCATCCTCCAAGTGTTCGGACTGAGCATGCTCACCGCCGGTGTTGGCTTCCTGTTCCACGAACTCGCCCACAAACTCGTCGCCCAGCGCTTCGGCCAGGTCGCGGCCTTCCGCGCCGACTATGGGATGCTCTTCCTGGCCGTCGCGAGCGCGTTCGCGGGTTTCCTGTTCGCCGCGCCCGGCGCGGTCTACCACCGAGGTCGGATCACGAAGCGCCAGAACGGGCTGATCGCGCTCGCGGGACCCGTCACGAACCTCTTACTCGCGGTCGGGTTCGCGGCCCTCGCGCTTGTCGCGCCCGGATTCCTCGGCGCGGTCGGGGTCTTCGGGGTCGGAATCAACCTCCTCCTCGCGGGCTTCAACATGCTGCCGTTCGGCCCGCTCGACGGTCGGACGGTGCTCTCGTGGAGCAAGACGGTGTTCGCAATCACGTTCGTCGTGAGCGCGGGCTCGGCGGTGTTCGTGCTCTTCCGGTTCGGCTTTGGGCTCTGAACCCGTCGCATCGATGGGCTTTTGCGCGCTTCACTCCCGGGTTTCGCCATGAGCGACGACGAGGAACTCACCTACGCCGACTCGGGCGTCGACATCGAAGCCAGCGAGGCCGCGACGGCAGCCCTGATCGGTGCGGCCGGCGAGGGCGACGGCGATTACGCGGGCCTGGTCGACATCGGCGGGCAGTACCTCGCGCTCGCGACCGACGGCGTAGGCACCAAACTCCTCGTCGCCGAGGCCCTCGACGACTATTCTACTGTTGGCATCGACTGCGTCGCGATGAACGCCAACGACCTCGTGGCCGCCGGGGTCGAACCCGTGGCGTTCGTAGACTACCTCGCCGTGGACGAACCCGACGACGACACCGCCGCCGACCTCGGGAGGGGACTGGCCGCAGGAGCCGAGCAGGCGGACGTAGCGCTCGTCGGTGGCGAGACCGCGGTGATGCCGGAGGTCATCAAGGGCCTCGACATCGCGGGGACCTGTGCGGGACTGGCAGAAGAAGACGACCTCTTCGGGGAGGCGCGGGCGGGCGACGCGCTCGTGGGCTTCCCCTCGACGGGCATCCACTCGAACGGCCTGACGCTCGCCCGGGAGGCCGCGACCCGTGCCGGCGGCTACGACGAACCGTTCCCCGACGACTCCGAGCGAACCGTCGGCGAGGTCCTGCTGGAGCCAACCCGCATTTACACCGACCTCCTCGACCCGCTCGCCGACCACGCGACGCACGCCGCCGCCCACGTCACGGGTGGCGGCTGGACCAACCTCGCGCGGATGGGGGCGTTCCGGTACGAGATCACCGACCCGCTCCCGGTCCCGCCGGTCTTCGAGTTCGTCGCCGACGCGGGGAACGTCTCGGAGGCGGAACTCTACCGGACCTTCAACATGGGGATGGGGTTCGTCGCGGCGCTCGACCCCGCCGACGCCGAGGACCTGGCCGCGGCGACCGACGGCGCGGTCGTCGGCCACGTCACCGAGGGAGCCGGAGTGGCCGTCGGTGGGCTGGAACTCGACTGAGCTCACACCGCGGGACGCAACGCTTTTGATTACCGCTGGTTATCGCCGTGTATGGAGCTCCCGACGCCGGAGGAGTTACGCGAGCGTCGTCATCGGGTCGACCTCACCCAGAGCGCGCTCGCCGAGCGCGCGGGCGTCTCCCAGCCGCTGGTCGCCCGGATCGAGGGTGGCGACGTCGACCCGCGGCTCTCGACGCTTCGGCGGGTCGTTTCGGCCCTTGACGCCGCCGAGGGGAGCATCCGGCGCGCGCGCGACCTGATGCACGAGTCGGTGGTCGCGGTCGCGCCCGACGACAGTGTCCGGGACGCCATCGACCGGATGCGCGCCGAGGGCTACTCACAGCTTCCGGTTGTCCACGACGGCTATCCGGTAGGCATAATCTCGAACGGCGACGTCCGCCAGGCCGGCATCGACGACGCCGCCTCGCTCCCGGTGGCCGACGTGATGCGCGAGTCGATCACCACGGTGGCCCCCGACGCCGCGCTCGACGCGGTCGACACCCACCTCGACCACCACGACGCCGTGATCGTCGTCGAGGGCGGCCAGTTGCTCGGGATCATCACCGAGGCCGACGTCGCCGCCCACCTCTCCTGACGGGGCTTGGTCCGACCGCCAGCCGATCTTCTCCGCTCAGCCCTGCCCCACGAGGCGCTCCTCGCCCTCCCAGTACTCCTGGCGGAGCTGGTACTTTTGGACCTTCCCGGTCGCGGTCTCGGGGAGGTCGTCGACGAACTCGACGCGTTTCGGGACCTGGTACCGCGCGAGGTGCTCGCCGGCGAACTCCCTGATGGCCTCGGCGGTCGGCGACGCACCCGACTTCGCCACCACGAGCGCCGTCACCGCCTCGCCCCACTCGTCGCTCGGGGTCGGGATCACGGCGGCCTTCGCCACCTCCGGGTGGTCGTAGAGCACGTCCTCGACGCCGATCGACGAGACGTTCTCGCCGCCCGAGATGATGATGTCCTTGCTCCGGTCCTGGATCGCCACCATCCCGTCCTCGTCGATGGTCGCGAGATCCCCCGTATGAAAGTAGCCCGGCAGTTTCGCGTTGAACGCCTCGTGGGTGGCGTCGGGTTTGTTGAGGTAGCGGTCCATCACCTGATTCCCGCGCACGACGATCTCGCCGATGGTCGCGCCGTCCCGTGGGACGGCCGCCCCGTCGTCGTCGACGACCCGGACGTCGGTGGCGATCATCTCGGCCCCCTGATTGACCTTCAGGTCGCGGCCGCGCTGGGCGAGCCGGCGCGGGGAGTGCGAGGTCGTGATCATCGGTGCGGTCTCGGTGAGACCGTAGAGGTGGATCACGCGCCAGCCGATCTCGTCCTCGACCGTCGAGAGCGTCGCGGTGGCGGGCGCGCTCCCGGCGGTCGAGATCCGGACCTCGCGCGCGCCGGTCGTCACGGCGTCCGGGTGGTCGTCGTAGTAGGCGATGAGCCGGTTCAACACGGTGGGTGCGCCCGAGAGGTAGGACACGTCGTGGTCCCTGACCCGACGAAGCGTCCCCTCGGGGTCGAAGGTGCGCTGGCAGACGTGCGTGCCGCCCATCCCGGTGATGGCGTAGGTGTGCCCCCAGCCGTTGCAGTGGAACATCGGGAGCGTCCAGAGGTAGGTGTCGTCGTCCGTGACCTCCATGTGCTGGTTCAGCACGAGCGCGTGCCAGTGTTCGGTCCGGTGGGTCCTGACCACCCCTTTCGGGTCTCCGGTGGTTCCCGAAGTGTAGTTGATGCTGGCGTCGTCGTCCTCCGCGATATCCGGCCGCTCGGGGGCCTCCGCCGAGGCTGCCGCGAGCCAGTCCTCGTAATCCTGCCAGTCACCCTCGATATCGGCGGCACGGTAGCCCACGAACTCCGTCGCTGGTACCGACTCGCGGACCGCCTCGACCTTCTCGGCGTAGTCGGAGTCGGCGATCACGACGTTCGCCTCGCAGTCGCCGAGGATGTACTCGAAGTCCGAGGGCGTGAGCAGGTAGTTCATCGGGACGAAGACCGCCCCCAGCTGGTTCACCCCGTACATGGTCTCGAGGAAGTAGTGGGTGTTCGGCGCGAGCAACGCCACCCGGTCGCCCTGGCCGACACCCATCCCCGAGAGCGCGTTCGAGACCCGGTTCACCCGTTCGGCGAACTCGGCGTAGGTGTACTCGGTGCCGTCGTGGGCGACGACGCCGACGACGTCGCTGTAGCAATCGACCGCCCGATCGAGGAAGTCCGTGGTGCGCATCTCGACGTTCATGAACTACCAGGATGATTGATCGGGTCGGGACTAAGCTCTTTGCCTCCCCACCTTTTGCTGCGGTCGCTCGCTAGCGCTCGCTCCCTGGCAAAATGTGGATCAAAAGCCTCCTCCTTCCCGATGGTCAGTCGTCGGCCCGCTCGCTCACTCCGTTCGCTCGCGGAACGATAACTGACACCTCCGCCACCGCCGTCGCAACCGCCACCACACAGCACCGCCGAAGCCCTCGGCCCTCACTCCGTTCGGGCCTCGCCCTTCATCCACCAGGGACAACACCACACCGCCTACCGCGACCATTCCGCAGTCCCGGCCGCCCCGCACAGCCACCTCACCGCCCACCGCGGCCGCACCGCAACCGCCGCGACCGCAGCGGCCGCCGCATCGCGGAACCCGCCTCAGCTATCGTTTCCGTCGCGGGTCTTCACCGCGACCCCGGTCTCGAAATCCGCCATCGCCTCGGCCGAGAGTTTCGCCCGACCGACCCCGAGCAGGTCGTCGTCGGGGTCGACGATACAGACCTCGTCGCCGGGTCGCACCGCGGAATCCACCTCCTGTACGAACTTCGCGAAGGCGTTCTTGCCGTCCCGAACGAACGGGTCGCTCTCCTCGCCCACTACGACCCGCGCGGTCGGCGCGGCGAGCCCGAGGAGCCGCCGCCCGCCCGCGATCCCGAGGGTGAATCGACCGTCCGTGTTGTACGAAACCAGCCGTCGGTCGCCGTCGAACACCTGCTGCGGGCGGCCGCTCACCGACCGTCGCACCGCGAGGTCGGCATCGGGGAACAGCGCCGCCCCCGCCCCCGCACCGAACTGGTAGTCGGCGATCGTCCGGAGCCGCGCGGTCTCGTCCTCGTTCATCGGCCGAACCTCGGGCGCGGCGGGCAAAAGCCCGGCCATCCGGCTCGACGGCTTCCGAAGCTGTTTATATCGCCCGCGGCCACTGGTTCCCATGGATCAACGCACACAGACCATGGCCGGCGGTGGGATGCTCCTCGTGAGTTCGATCGTCGTCCTGCTGTACGCCCTCCCCACCTTCGACTGGATCCCGGGTCTCGTCGTGGGCATCGCGGCGCTCGTGATGGCCGGCGGCACCCTGCTCCTCGGCGTCTCCGACGGCGGCGTCTAACGACCTACAGCAAAAATCGGTCGGCGCGCTCGGAGAGGTCGGTGAACGAGTCCACGGCCTCGACCATGTCCTCGGAGGTCGACTCGCCGAAGGCCATCCCCTCGACCCGAACCCCCTCGTGGCGGAGATGCGAACAGAGCCTTGAGAAGTCGCCGTCGCCGGTGCAGATCACGGCGGTGTCGATGTGTGGCGCGAGAGTGACGGCATCCAGGATCATCCCGACGTCCCAGTCGGCGGTCTTCGACCCGTCGGCGTGGGTCTTGAGGTCCTTGATCTTGGTCTCGAAGCCGATGTCTTCGAGCGCCTCGAAGAAACTGTCCTCCTTCGGCGAGTCGGCCCGGATGACGTAGGCGATCGCCCGGGTGAGCTGGCGACCGTCGACGGCTTCTTCCAACAGCTCCGAGTAATCGATGTTGCGCGAGTAGATACTCTGGGTGGTGTGATAGAAGTTCTGCGAATCGACCAGCACCGCGACGCGCTGGGCCGGATGCACGTTCGACATGCCGGTAGTCGCCCGAGCGCCCGCTAAAACGTTTCGACGACGAGCGTCAGGTGTCGGCCGTCTCGGTGTTCTGGCCCTCGATCTTCGAGAGGAGTTCCTGTTCGGTGCGTTCGAGCAGCCGGCGGTGGTGGACCGCCTCGCCCGAGGCCCGCTCGAAGAGGTAGAAGGTGTCCTTCGGAACGTGGACGAACCACGTCTCGCCCGACTCGATCGGGAGCTGACCGTCGACCTCGGCGACGAAGGTCTCGTCGCTCTCGCTTTCGCCCTCCGGCCGGGTGAAGTAGACGTACTTCCGGCTCCCCATCGGCTCGACCACGTCCACGACGCACTCGAAGTCGTCGGGCGAGTCGCCCTCCTCGCGGAGTTCGATGTCCTCCGGGCGAACCCCGAACAGGAGTTCGGTCCCGTCGTCGATCCCCTCGGTCGCGTCGGGGTCGACGTCGTAGGAGATGCCGTCGGCCGTCAGTCGGTCGCTGTCGAGCGTGACCTCGAAGAAGTTCATCGACGGGCTGCCGACGAATCCCGCGACGAACGTGTTCGCCGGCCGGTAGAAGCACTCCAGGGGTGTTCCGACCTGCTGGAGCTTCCCGTCGTTGAGGATCGCGAGCCGGTCACCCATCGTCATCGCCTCGGTCTGGTTGTGGGTGACGTAGACCGTCGTGACGCCGAGTTCGCGCTGGAGGCGCTTGATCTCGGTGCGCATCTCCGCGCGGAGCTTCGCGTCGAGGTTCGAGAGCGGTTCGTCCATCAGGAAGGCGTTCGGGTCGCGGACGGTCGCCCGCCCGATCGCCACGCGCTGCTTCTCCCCACCCGAGAGCTGGCTGGGGTCGCTGTCGAGCATGTGCCCGATGTTCATGGTCTGGGCGGCGTCCTCGACGCGGGTGTCGATCTCGTCGTCCGAGAGGTCGGTCGACATCTTCAGCCCGAAGCTCATGTTTCCTTTGACGGACATGTTCGGGTAGAGCGCGTAGTTCTGGAACACCATCGCGATGTTGCGCTCGCCGGGTTCGAGGTCGCCGATCGGTTCGCCGTCGATCGTGATCTCGCCCTCGGTCTGTCGTTCGAGCCCCGCGATCATCCTGAGGAGCGTCGACTTCCCGCTCCCCGAGGGACCGACCATGATCAGGAACTCGTCGTCCTCGACCGTGAGGTCGACGTCGTCGACCGCGACGATCTCGTCGCTGCCCTCCGCGAACGTCTTCGTGATACCGTTGAGTTCGATTCGTGCCATTAGTGTGACTCCGTCTGTCGGTTGTCGGTCGTTGCGCGGGTGGGTCGAAGGATCATTCCTTCAACACCACCCCGAAGCTCAGCCCGGAGGCGAGGTAGCGGTTCGCCGCGACCAGGAAGACCAACACTGGGATGATCATCGCCATCGAGGCCGCCGCCAGCATGCTGTACTCGATGTTTCGCGACCCGATGAAGGTGTAGACCTGGAGTGAGACGGTCACCGCCTGGTTGTTGGTGAGCACCAGCGAGAACAGGAGCTCGATCCACGCGAAGATGAAACTGATCACGGCGACCGAGATGATCCCCGGTACCGCCGAGGGCAACACCACCTTCCGGAACGCCTGCGAACGGCTTGCACCGTCGACCATCGCGGCCTCTTCGAGGGATTCGGGGATCCCGTCGAAGAAGGACTTCATCACCCAGACGACCACTGAAATGTTGATGGTGATGTACATGAACACCAGTCCGATCAGGGTGTCGTAGAGGTCGAAGGTCCGGAAGATCACGAAGAAGGGGATCACCACCGCGACCGGCGGCAACATCCGCGAGGAGAGGATCCAGATCAGGACGTCGGGCTTCTTCGGGATGTCGTAGCGCGAGAGCACGTAGGCTCCCGGAACCCCGATCAGGAGCACGAGCACCACGGAGGCGCTCACGCTGATGAGGCTGTTCGCGTAGGCCGAGACGAACGCGGGGTCCCCGACGAGCTGGAGGTAGTTGTAGACCGTCGGCAGGAAGACCCAGTCGGGCGGGAGGTCGATCGCTTCGCCCGGCGGCTTCAGCGACATGAACGCGATCCACGCGAGCGGGAACAGCGCGATGACGGTCCAGAGGAGCAGGACGACGTGCCGGCCGATATCCTTCGCCGTGCTGTCCGAGCTGGCGGTCGCCATCAGTCGAGCACCTCCCCGAAGCCGACGACGCGGATCAGGATGTTACAGATGATCAGTACGACCACGAGGTAGACGATCGCGAGCGCGCTCGCCGCCCCGAGGTCGACGTAGGTGAAGCCGGTCTGGAAGATCTGGATCCCGATCAGCATCGTGGCGTTCCCCGGTCCACCCTGGGTGAGGGTGTAGACCAGCCCGAACGACCGGAAGAGGTCGATCAAGCGAATGAGTATCGCCACGAACAGGACGGGTTTGAGGTAGGGGATCACGACGTGGACGTACCGCCGCCACATCGGTGCACCGTCGATCCGGGCGGCTTCGAGCAGTTCGCCGGGCACCGACGAGAGGCCCGCGTAGAAGATCAGGAACATGAACGGCGTCCAGTTCCAGGTGTCGATCAGGATCACCGTGAGCAGCGGGACGTCGGTGAGGAAGGCGGGTGCGGCGAACGGGGTGTAGCTGTTGATCAGGTAGGGGATGATACCGAGCTGGGGCTGGAGCATCACCTGGCCGATCGTCGCGAGGCTCACGGGCGCGACCGCCATCGGGAGGATGAACGCCACGCGGTAGAACGACTTCGCCCGCCCGCTCGCGACGTCGTTGACGAGCGCGGCGAGCCCGAACCCGAGCACGGTTTCGAGCACGAGCGCGCTCAGCACGAAGACCGTCGTCACCGTGATCGACTGCCAGACGGTGGGGTCGGTGAAGACCACCGCGAAGTTGTGGAGCCCCGCGAACGTCCCCAACTGGTCCGGGTTGACGTAGGTGTAGTTGACGAGGCTGAGATAGAGGTCGTAGACCCCGGGGAAGATCGTGATCAGGAGGACCACGAGCACCATCGGGGTCGCGAGCCAGACCGGGAGGTAGTCGTTCCAGACGCCCTTGAGCGAGCCGAGCGCGCCGTCGCCCTGGTCCGAGCCGACCGACCGGGTATCCGTACTCATCGGATCACCCGCTCCCCGCCGTGAGCTCGGCCTGCTGGGCGGCCTTCTCGAAGGCCGACTCCACCGACTTGTTGCCGGCGATGGCCTGCTGGAGCTGGATCGAGTACTTCTGCCCCCAGACGGGATACTGCGGGTCGAACGGCTCGATCTTCGCGCTCTGGAGCGACTGGAGGGAGACGTCGGCGAAGTTCTGGCCGTACTTCTGGCGGTAGGGATCGGCCTCCCAGACCGACCGCCGGACCGGGAACGAGGCCGAGCCCTGAATCGCCATCGCGCGCTGGGTCGGCTTCGCGGTCGCCCAGATCATGAACAGGAACGCGGCCTCGGGGTTGGCGGCCACCGGCGAGGTCGAGAGCTGCCAGACGAAGGCACCCGGCACGAACGAGGTGTTCTTCCCCTTCGGCACCGGCATCTTCGCGATCGCGATGTCGTCGGCGACCTGCGAGGAGCTCGGGTCCGAGAGGCTCCCCCAGAACAGGTTGGCGTCGTTCAGGATGTGACCCGCCCCGCCCTGTTGCATCGTCGCGACCACCTGGGACCACTCCATCGTGGCGGCCGAGGCCGAGCCGTACTGCTGGAGGGTGTCGACGTAGAACCGACCCGCCTTCATCGCCGTCTCCGTGTCGAGCCCGGAGTCGTTGGGATAGGACTCCCAGAGCTGCCCACCGAACTCCCGGATCCACGGGTCCATCGTGTAGATGTTCATCCCGTAGCCCTTCTGCCCGCGGTTGACCACACCCACCACGTCGGACTCGTTTTCGTGGATCGCCTTCGCGTTCCGCAGGAACTGGTCGGTGGTCTTCGGGACCGAGAGCCCGTGCTTCTCGTAGAGGTCCTCCCGGTAGAACATCGTCTGGACCTCGACGGTGATCGGGAGCCCGGTCCAGTAGGGCTGGCGACCCGCGCCGTGGGCGGCCTGCCGACAGACCTGGAGGAGGTCCTGGGTGCCGTACCAGTCCTCGTCGAAGAGGGTGTCGCTGTTGAAGTACGGGTCGAGGTTCTCGAGCCAGCCCGCGCGGGCGAACTGGTTGACGACCTGGTCCATGAAGAACAGGTCGAAGTTGCCCGCACCCGTGCTCACGTCGGTGAGACGTTTGGTGCGGAACTGCTGTTCGGGAAGGATGCTCCAGACCACGTCGATCCCCGTCAGCTCCTCGAAGACCGATACGTAGGGTCTGATGTTCGTCACCCAGTCGTGCTGGACGGCCCCGAGGTTGATGCTGGTCCCTTCGTGGGCCCGCCAGTCGATGTTCGCGTCCCGATAGGCCGAGGGATCGAGCCTCGACGACGGGGACGTCGTCGACGAGTTCCCCGACGAATTGCTGCCGGAACTCGTGCCGCCACGGGTGCAGCCTGCGAGGCCGACACCGGTCGCGAGCCCGGCCGTCGTGAGGAATCGACGACGTGTTTGTTTATTAGTCATAGATACGATGTCTCCGGTTATTTTCCCACATTTTTATACTTATCGCCGAGGGCTGGATCTAACTCGATACCATCCTCGCCGGAGCCGTCACGGCTTGCTCCACGTGCGATACGTGCTCCCTACGGGCGTTTCGCCGGCACTGCGTGTCGTCGCTGGTCGTGACGATCCCGTGGTCCGGTCGTCGAACTCTCACCAGAACGACTATTGAAGCCACCGCTGTGTCTACGGGCATGACCGACGCGGCCACCGTCGTCGAGACGTACCGTCCGAAACTCGAAGCGGTGCTGGAGGAGAACGTCCTCGACTTTTGGTTTCCCCGGTGCATCGACGACGAGGGTGGCTTTCTGACGAGCTACGATAGCGAGGGCGAGTTCGCGGGCAACGGCCACAAACAGGTCGTGACCCAGGCGCGGATGGTCTGGTTCACCGCACGACTCGCGCGCGAGGGCTACGGCGAGGAGTATCAAGAAATCGCCGAGCACGGCCTCGATTTCCTGCTGGGCGAGATGTGGGACGACGAGCATGGAGGCTTCGTCTGGGAGGTCGAGCGCGACGGTACCACCTCGAAACCCAACAAACACTGCTACAGCCAGTCGTTCGGCCTCTACGCCCTCTCGGAGTACCATCGGGCGACCGGCGACGACCGCGCGGCGGCGTACGCCCACGACCTCGTCGACCTGCTCGACGAGCACGCGAAGGACGAGGTTCACGGGGGCTACGTCGAGTACTTCACGCCCGACTGGGAGCCGATCCTCGAAGGCAGAACCTACCTCGACAACATCGAGCCCGACTGGTCGCCGAAGGAGTCGGGCGACGACGCGCTCGACGCCTCCCTCAAACTCATGAACACCCATCTGCACCTGATGGAGGCGTTCACGACCTACTACGAGGTGTTCGAAACCGACCGCGGTCGCGAGCGCTTGCACGAACTCTTCGACATCCTCACGAACACCGTGGTTCGAAAGAAACTGGGTGCGTGTTCGGACAAGTACACAGCCACTTGGAAACCTAAGCTCGACGGCGAGGACCTGCGGGTGGTCTCGTACGGCCACGATATCGAGAACGTCTGGCTCTCGATGGACGCCGCCGACGCGCTCGGACTCTCGAAGGACCTCTACACGGACCTCTACGAGACCCTCTGGGAGTACACCCTTGAATACGGCTACGACGACGACCATGGAGGATTCTACTTCTACGGTGGCTTCGACGAGCCCGCGAGCTTCCGGGTCAAGGCGTGGTGGGTCCAGGCCGAAGGCATGACGAGCGCGCTCCGGATGTACGAACACACTGGCGACGAGCGCTATCTCGACGTCTTCACTGAAACCTACGACTTCCTCGACGAGTACGGTATCGACCACGACGTGGGTGAGTGGCACTCGGGCGTGACCGACGACCTCGAACCCGTCGGACGGAAGGGGGCAGTCTACAAGGCCGCCTACCACAACGGCCGCGCGCTCCTCGAATCGATCGCGGCGCTCGAACGGCTGTAGGGCGTCCGCTTTTCCCCGCCCACGGGAACGCGACCGAAAGCGGGTGAGTCACTCGATCCGGTTCAGCGGTCGTACTGGTTCCTGACGAGGTGTGCGATCCCGCGGTCTTCGAGCCGTTCCATCGGCGCGAGCAGGGTGAGTTGGACGACGCCCGGGAGGCGGCCGATCTCCACCCCGCCGGTGAACGTACAGCGCCCGCGGACCTCGCCCTCGGACATCCCGAGGAGGGCGGTGGCGCGGTCGAAGGCGTTCTGCGTCGCGGCGTTGATCGTCTCGCCGCTTCCGACGACCTGGATCGGTCCCACGTCGTCGACCAGTTCGACCCCGTACTCCGCTGCGAGCCGTCGTCCGGTTTCGAGTTCTCGGTCGGTGTAGGGCGCGCTGATGTGCGGGAGGTCCGCCTCGTTGGGGAGCAGGATCGGCCCGTCGATGTCGAGCCCCTTGATGACCTCGACGTCGATCTCGGTGCGGCCGCTCACGTCGGTCGTGTGGAGCGAGAGTTCGCCGTCGCCCTGGTTGGCGTGGAGATCGCCGACGTAGACCCCCGCGCCGTCGGTCTTCACCGGGCAGATCAGCACCGCGCCCTCGCGCACCGCGTTGATGTCCATGTGACCGTCGGTCCGCTGGGCGAGGGCGTCCTCGTCCGGGAGGCCCCAGTCGTGCTCCGCGCCGACGAGGAACTGCCCGAAGTCGCCAGCGTTGTGCGAGTCCGGGAGTTCGATCGGGGGCGTCGTCCCGATGTTCCCCACGAAGGGTCGGAGATGGCCGAGCGTCCCCGGCATCCCCGAGGGTTTGTAGAGCAGGATCGGGTGCTGGCGGGCGTGTTTGGGGATCGCCATCGCCTCGCGGGCGTTGCTCGCGAGGTCGTCGGCGGCCTCGGCGTCCATCGTCAGTCCGACAGTTCGGTCCTCGTCGAACGCCACGGTGTAGCCGAACTCGAAGCCGAACGAGGAGGCGTTCTCGCCGCACTCGGCGCACTTGATCGCGTCCTCGCCCGTCCCCTCGACGATGCTCTCGGGCCACTCGGTGCCACACCCGGGGCAGCGGTGGTCGACGAACGGATCGTCGCCGAACGCGCCCTCCCGCTCGGCCATGCTGCCGGTGCTCGTCGCGACGCTTGTGACCTCGACCGACCGGATCGTGAGCGCGACCGCGTCGCCGACCGCGGCGTTCTCGACGCGGACCGGTCGGGTGACCTCGTGGCCACCGCGGAAGTCGGGGGTGATCATCGGCCCCCAGCAGGCGGGCGGGGTGTGGGTGTGGATCGTCCCGCCGTCGGCGACGGTGCCCGCCCACTCCTGGTCTGGGCCGACCAGCCCCTTCGTGTACCGGTCGACCGTGATCTCCCGTTGGACTTCGTGTTGTGCCATAGTCTGTTCACGGGTCGTGTCAACATAACTCTATCAACTTGCGTTCGGAGCTCTCGCTGGTCGCGACCGACCCGTTCTGAATCATCGACGCTCTTCGTCCCGCGTTTCGCCCGCACTGGCAGGTATCGCACGCGTCACAACGCCTAAGTCCTCCGGGTGCCGTGGTCGTGGTATGCGACGCGTCACACCCTCACAGACCCGGTCGGCGAGCCAGGGGTGTGACGAGTTCGAGGCCGCGGCGAGGACGAAATCGAAACGCGAACCGGTCGGTTCGCGGCGGGTGTAGCGCCCCGTTGCGCACCGTTTTCGTGCATCGACTTCAGAGTCCCCACTCCACCACCACATGACACACCAGATCGACCTTGACGGCGTCTTCCCCGCGATGGCGACGCCGTTCGAGGCGGACGAAAGCATCGATTTCGACGGACTACGGACCGAAGCCCGACGACTCGCGGACGCGGGCGTCGACGGCTTGGTCCCCGTCGGCACCACCGGCGAGAGCGCGACCATGACCCACGACGAGCACGTCGCGGTCGTGGAGACCGTGGCCGAGGCGGTCTCGGTCCCCGTCGTCGCTGGTGCGGGCTCGAACTCGACACGCGAGGCGGTCGAGCTCGCTGAACGAACCCGCGACGCCGGTGCCGACGCCCTACTCCTGATCTCGCCGTATTACAACAAGCCCGAACCCGCCGGGATGGAAACCCACTTCCGAACCGTGGCCGACGCCGTCGACCTCCCGCAGGTCGTCTACAACGTCCCCGGTCGGACGGGCCGGACGGTCGAGGTCGACACCGCCGTGACGCTCGCCGAGCATCCCAACGTCGTCGGCTACAAGTCCGCGAGCGGCGACCTCGCCGCCGTCAGCGAGGTCATCGAACGAACCCGCGAGACCGACTTCACCGTGCTCTCGGGTGAGGACGCCGTCACGCTCCCGACCCTCGCGGTGGGCGGGCGTGGCACCATCAGCGTCGCGGCGAACGTCGAACCCGAGCGCGTGAGCCGGATGGTTCACGCCGGGCTCGACGGCGACTTCGAGCGCGCTCGCGACCGCCACCACGAGCTCGGGCCGCTGTTCCGTGCGCTGTTCTGGGAGACCAACCCGATCCCGCTGAAGGAGGCGCTCTCGATCCGTGGCCACATGAGTCCGAGAATGCGCTCGCCGCTCTCGCGGCTCTCGGCGAAGCGTCGCGACGCGCTCGCCGAGATCCTCGCCGACCTCGCGACCGACGACCAACGGACCCCCGCGGAGGTCGAACGGTGACGGCGGTCGGCGTCACCGGCGCGACGGGAACGATGGGCCGGGCGGTCCTCGAAACGGCTGCCGAGCGCGACGATACGACGGTCGTCTTCGCGGCGAACCGCACCCCGACCGACGAGCGCGTCGCGGGCCACGAGGTACGGTCGACCGACGATCTCCCCGACCTCCTCACCGACCACGCGCCCGACGTCGTGGTGGACTTCACGGGTCCGGACTCCGCCGTCGAGTACGCGGCGGCGTGTGCGGAGGCGGGTGTCGGATTCGTCACCGGCACCACGGGCTTCGAGGAGGGCCATCGCGACGCGCTCCGCGAGGCCGCCGACCGGATCCCCGTTCTGTGGGCGGCGAACTTCTCGCGCGGGATCCACGCGCTCGGCGACGCGCTCGCCGAGACGGTGGAGACCCTCTCCGACTACGATATCGAACTCACCGAGACCCACCACAACCGAAAGCGCGACGCGCCGAGCGGTACGGCGACCACCCTGCTCGACCGGATCGACGACGCGAGCGCGGCGGACCGCGACCGGACCTACGGCCGCGAGGGCGAGCAACCCCGCGACGTGGACGAAGTCGGGGTTCACGTCCGGCGAGCGGGGAACGTCCGCGGCGAACACGAAATCCTGCTCGCGGGCAACGATGAAGTGCTCACCTTGACGCACCGCGCCGAGAGCCGGGGCGTCTTCGCCGCCGGCGCGCTCGACGCGGCGGTCTGGCTCGCCGGGCGTGACGCGGGCTGGTACGCGTTCGAGGAGGTGCTCGCGTGAGTCTTCAATCCGATATCGAGACGCTCTGGGCGCGCGCCGACGAGGGACTGACCGCGAGCGAGGCCGGGGCGGACGAACGCGACACCCTCGATGCGTTCCTCGACGCGCTCGAAGCCGGCGAGGTCAGAGCGGCCGAAAAGCAAGGAAGCGAGTGGGTGGCGAACGAGTGGGTGAAACAGGGAATCCTCCTGAACTTCAGCCTCCGTGAGACCCAGCGCCGGGAGTACGGCGACGTGGCCTACCACGACGTGCTCCCGCTCCGCTCGACCGACGACCTCGGCGAGCGCGGCACCCGGAACACCCCCGACGGAACCGTCGTGCGGCGCGGGGCCTCGATCGGGGACGACGCCATCCTGATGAGCCCGAGCTTCGTCAACGCGGGCGCGTACGTCGGCGACGGTACGCTCGTCGACTCGTGTGATACGGTCGGATCGTGTGCCCAAGTCGGCGCGGACGTGAAGCTGGGCGCGAACACGCTCCTCGGCGGCGTGCTCGAACCCGTCGAGAACACACCGGTCGTGATCGAGGAGGGCGTTTCGCTGGGCGCTGGTTGCCGCGTGACCTCGGGGTTCGTGGTCGGCCACGATTCAGTCGTGGGCGAGAACACCCTGCTGACGCCCCGGATCCCGGTCTACGACCTCGTCGAGGAGGAAGTCGTCTACGGTGAACTCCCGCCAGAACGCCGGGCGTTCACGCGATTCGTGGAATCCTCGATAGGCGAGCACGACCTCTTCGACGGCGGGGCCTACAAACCCGCCGTGGTCGCCACCGCCGTCGAGAACCGGACGTTGGAGGCCACCGAGCGCGAGGAGGCGCTCCGGTGATGGCGGGAGTCGCAGTAGATACGACGAGCGAGAACCCGGCCGTCCGACGGCTCTCCGATTGGTCGGCGGCGCGGCTGCGCGACCTCGCGAGCGAACACGACACCCCGCTCTACGTCGTCGACCTCGAACGCGTGCGCGAGAACGCCGCCCGTCTCCGCGAGGCGTTCCCCGACGCCGCGTTCGACTACGCAGTGAAGGCCAACGCCCGAAAACCAGTGCTCGAAACCCTCGCCGACGAGGGGCTCGGTGCGGAGTGTGCCTCCGCTGGCGAGGTCGTCCGGGCGCACGAGGCGGGTTTTTCGACTCTGCGATACACCGCCGTCAACCCGCCCGCCCGCGACCTGGACCGAGTGATCGAGGTCGCCACCGAACGCGAGATCACGATCACCGTCGGCGCGCGCGACACGCTGACCCGACTGGCCGACCGGGGCTGGACGGGGCGGGTCTACCTCCGGGCGAACCCCGCCGTGGGCGCGGGCCACCACGAGAAGGTCCGCACCGGCGGCGACCCGACGTTCGGCATCCCGGCCGACCGAGTGGGAGAAATCGCGGCCGATGCTGAAGAGATGGGCTTCGACCTCGTCGGGCTCCACGCCCACGCCGGCAGCGGCATCCTCGACGACCTCGGTCGTCACGAGGCGCTGGTCGAGCGGGTGAGCGAGATCGCGACCGAGCTCGCCGACCACGACCTCGACGCGGTGAGCATCGGCGGTGGGTTCGGGGTCCCCTCCCACGAGACCGAACCCCCGCTCGATCTCTCAACTCTCGCCGAGACGACGCGCGAGGCGTTCGCCGTCGACGCGCAGCTCGGGATCGAACCCGGCCGGTATCTCGCGGCCGACGCGGGGGTCCTCCTCACGCGGGTCAACACCGTCAAGCCGACGCCTGGAACCACCGTTGTGGGTGTCGACGCCGGAATGACGGCTCTGGCCCGCCCTGCGCTCTACGACGCCTACCACGCGATCCGCTCGCTCGCGGGGGACGCGTCGGATCGCGAGACGGTCGCGGCGACCGTCGCCGGCCCGGTCTGTGAGTCCGCCGACACGCTCGCCCGCGACCGACCCCTCCCGGCACCCGAGCGCGGCGACCTCCTGGCCATCGGCAACGCCGGCGCGTACGGCTACGAGATGGCGAGCACCTACAACTCCCGACCCCGACCCGCGGTCTGTGCCCTCGACGGCGACGCGTCGTGGGTCTGCGTGCGGCGCGAGACGGTATCCGACCTCACGAGGCTCGACCAATGATATCATTCGACAAGTTCCACGGCACCGGCAACGACTTCTTCGTCATCGACGCGGCCCAGCCGGTGACGGACCGACGACGACTCGCGATCGACCTCTGTGACCGCGAGAGCGGGATCGGGGACGGAAACGGATCCACCGGTGCGGACGGCGTGCTCTACCTCGCGCTCGAAGCCGGCTACGCTTCGCCGCGGGTCGTCATGACGTTGGTCCAGCCCGACGGCTCGACCGCCCCGATGTGTGGCAACGGCGCACGCTGCGCGGCGGCGTGGGCCACCGAACGAACGGGTGAACGCGTCGTGATGGTCGACACCCAGTCGGGAACCCGGCGCGCGACGGTCGACGAGGAGAGCGTCTCGATCGAGATGGGGCTGCCACGCTTCTCGCCCGAGGCCGTCCCGCTGGCGCGTGACGAGCCGATCGTCGAGGAAGCCATCGGCGACCTCGACGTGACCGCAGTCGACATCGGGGTCCCCCACGCGGTGGCGTTCGTCGAGGACGTCTCGACGACCGACCTCGAATCGATCGCACCGCCGGTCCGCCACGCCGAAATCTTCCCACACGGAGCGAACGTCACGCTCGCGAGCCCGGACAGCGAGGGCGGGTTCGACCAGCGGACCTACGAGCGCGGCGTCGAGGGCGAAACGAAGTCCTGTGGCACCGGCGCGGTCGCGGTCGCGGCGGTCGCCCGAAAGCTCGGCCGTACCGAGGCCGACACTATCGCGGTCGCTCCGCCGGGTGGCGACCTCGAAGTCAGCTTTTCGGGCACCGAAGCCATCCTCCGCGGCCCCACCGAGCGCGAGTTCGCGGGCCGGGTTTCGTGGGGCGGCTCGCGCTCGGTCGAGATCGACGGCGAACCCGGCGCGACCGCCGACGACTGATGACCGAGTTCGATCCGATCGACTTCCTCGAACGCGCGGTCGAGATCCCCTCCCACGAGGACGTCGACGGGATGCGTTCGTTCCTCCGTGAGACGCTCCGCGAGCACGACGTCGACCCCACGGTGGACGACGCGGGCAACGTGACCGCGAGCCGAGGCGGCGATCCCGACGGGCCCCACCTCGTCCTCAACACCCACATCGACACGGTCGCGCCCCATATCCCTCCTTCCCGCGACGGCGACACCCTCTCGGGGCGCGGGTCGTGCGATGCCAAAGGACCGCTCGCGGCGATCCTCGCGGCGTTCTTCGACTGCGACCCCGAGGCCGGCCGCGTCACGCTCGTCGTCACCCCCGACGAGGAGGTCTACTCGACGGGAGCGGCGGCGCTCGTGCCGGACCTCGACCTCGACCCCGAACGCGGCGACGCGGTCATCGTCGGTGAACCCACGGGCCTCGACGTCTGTACCGCTGCGAAGGGCCGGTTCGAGGGGGTCGTCGAGATCGAGGG
Organism: Halococcus sp. IIIV-5B; assembly: GCF_003602035.1. Classification (NCBI taxonomy): domain Archaea; kingdom Methanobacteriati; phylum Methanobacteriota; class Halobacteria; order Halobacteriales; family Halococcaceae; genus Halococcus; species Halococcus sp. IIIV-5B. The sequence continues at coordinate 55,236 of NZ_QZWE01000020.1, forward strand.
CGAGAGCGCCCACGCCGCCGAACCCGAGAGCGGGACGAACGCCATCTCGCTCGCCGCCCGCGCGGTCGAGGCGCTCCCCGGCTTCGACGACCGACCCGACGGGCTCGACCCCCACCCCGACCTCGGCGCGCCGACGCTCACCCCGACTGTGATCGACGGTGGCGACGCCACGAACCAGGTCGCCGGTGCGTGCGAGATCGTCCTCGACCGTCGGAGCGTCCCGCCGGAGACCGCCGACGGCTACGAGACGGGTCTCGACGAGTACCTCCGCGAGCGCCTCGGCTCGGGGGTCTCGTTCGAACTCACCGACCGGAAGACGCCGTTCCTCGAAGCCTTCGAGACGGACGCCGACGCCGGCGTGGTGCGGGCGTTTCGGGACCTCGACTGCACGGCGCGGCCGTTCACCGCCGCGACCGAGGCGTCGTACTTCGCCCAGCGCGCGCCCACCGTCGTGTTCGGCCCAGGCGTGCTCGCCGACGAGACGGGGCCAGTGGCCCACGCCGAGCGCGAGTACGTCCGTCTACCGGAGGTCGAGCGAGCGGCTGAGACCCTCGAGAACGCCGTCGAAACGTGTCTCCGCGAAAGCCACTCTTAAGTGTTCGACAGCCCTCCGGGGAGACATGAGCACCGAAGGCGACGAGGACGTTCTCGACCTGCTTCACGCCGCACGTAACGACGAGTTCGAGACGGTGATCAACTACCAGACCGACGCCATCGCGATCGAGGGTGTGACGGCTGAGGAGGTCGCCAACGGCCTCCGCGAGGACGTCGAGGAGGAGCTCGGGCACGCCGAGACGCTCGGCGAGCGCATCACCCAGCTCGGCGGCCAGCCGAAGGGCTCGTTCGACCTAGAGATGGGCCAGGAGAGCCTCCAACCGCCGGAGGATTCGACGGACGTCCTGAGCGTGATCGAGGGTGTCATCGAGGCCGAACGGGGCGCGGTCGAGACCTACCGCGACCTCATCGAGGCCGCCGAGGCGGCCGACGACCCCGTGACCGAGGACCTCGCGACCGAACTCCTCGCCGACGAGGAGGAACACCTCGCGGAGTTCGAGGGCTTCAAGGCCGAGTTCGACGACTGAACCGTCGCTCCCGCTTCGTTCGACCCGACTCGTTTTTCGACCGGTGAGAAGACCTGACACGGCTCGCGCCGTGTTCCGACCGCGTTCGTCCGTCGTGGGGTCGGAAACGAAATCCACATACGACGACGACGACTCCCAAACGTACACGACTTCGTATGATCTCGGCATTGCTCGTGGTTGGTCTCTTGGTCGCGGCGTTCGTCGGCTACAACATCGGTGGCTCCTCGACGGGGGTCGCGTTCGGGCCGGCGGTCGGGAGCCGCATCACGGGCAAGACCCTCGCCGCCGGGCTGTTCACCCTCTTCGCGCTGATCGGCGGGTGGACGGTCGGGCGGAAGGTCGTCACGACCATGGGCGGGGAGATCGTGCCGTCGAGCCAGTTCACGCTGGTCGCGAGCACGGTCGTCCTCTTCTTCACCGGTCTCTCGCTGCTGATCTCGAACCTCTACGGCGTGCCCGCCTCGACCTCGATGACCTCCGTCGGCGCGATCGTCGGGCTCGGCTTCGCCAGCAACACCCTCAACGAGACCCTGATGTTCTCGATCGTCTCGGCGTGGATCGTCGCGCCGTTGGTCGCCTTCTGGGCGGGGGTCGTCATCGGGCGGTACATCTACCCCTACCTCGACGCCCGGGTCTCGTTCACCCGGATCGAGGGCGGCCTGTTCCACCTCGACCGGTCGGGTTCGGTTCCGACACCCCGGCTCAACGAGAACGTGGGGCCGCGCGACGTCGTCGGGGCGGCGCTGGTGCTCGTGGTGGCCTGTTACAACGCCTTCTCCGCGGGCGCGTCGAACGTCGCCAACGCGGTCGCCCCGCTCGTGGGGAGCGGCCAGATCACGGTCGAGCAAGGCGTCATCCTCGCGGTCGTCGCGATCGGCCTCGGGGCGTTCACGATCGCCCGGCGAACCCTCGATACGGTCGGTGACGGTATCACCGACCTCCCGATCCTCGCCGCGATGCTGGTCTCGCTGGTGGGCGCGACGATCATCACCGTGCTCTCGAACATGGGGATCCCGGCGAGCCTCGCGGTCAGCATGACCTCCTGTATCATCGGTCTCGGCTGGGGACGGTCCTCGCGGGCGGTGACGCTCGCCGACGCCGCCGGCTCCGCGATGAGCGGCGAGGGCGGGCCCGACCTCTCCGTGGGCGCGCTCGCTGCCGAGACCACACCCAAGACCGGCGAGTCGCCGCTGCCGCCCGGTCCGACCGTCGGCGACCTCGCGACGGCCAAGCCCGCCGAGGAGCCACCGGACACCGACGAACAACCGGCGCAGGTCCCGAAGATCGGCGAGGAGGACCCCGACGAGCTCGTCGCCGAGGAGCTGTTCGACGCCGCGGCCACCAGCCGGATCGTGATGCTCTGGCTGCTGACGCCGACTATCTCGACCATCGGGTCGTACGTGATCTTCGCGTTCGTCCTCTGACGGCCGACGGGCGATGCCGGACGCCGGATGAGCAACGGATTTGTCGTCACCCGACCAACCGCTCCCCATGAGCGACTCGTCCGCACCGAAACACGTGCTCGTTCCGATCGACGGCTCGCCGCAGTCCGAACGCGCCTTCGACTTCGCGTTGACGTTCGAGGACGCCAAAATCACCCTCCTCACCGTCATCGACCCGGTCGACGTCGACCCCCTCACGAGGGGTTATCAGTCGCCGACGGGCGTTCCGGGCATGGTCGGCTACAGCGAGGAGTGGTACGAGGGCGTACTGAACGACGCCGACGAACTCCACGAACGGCTTCGCGAACGCGCCGACGACCCGGACCGGGTCGAGGGGACCGAGGTCGTCTTCGGTCGGCCGACCCGTCGGATCTGCGGCTACGTCGCCGACCACGACATCGACCACGTCGTGATGGGGGCCCACGGCCGCACGGGGATCTCCCGGGTCCTCCTCGGCAACACCGCCGAGTCGGTGGTGCGCCGGTCGCCGGCCAACGTCACCGTGATCCGATGATCCACCGAGCGCGCGCGGACAGCGGCTCCCGTCACTCCCGCGAGTCGGCCAGCTCGTTCGCGACCCCGGTGTAGCTCGCGGGCGTGAGCACCCGCAGCTCCTCGCGGGTCGTCTCGCTCACGTCGAGGTCGTCGAACAGCTCGTGGAAGTCGTCGAGGCTCGTCCGCCGACCGCGGGTTAGCTCCTTCACCCGCTCGTAGGCGTCCGAGTGCCCCTCGCGCCGGAGGATCGTCTGGACCGCCTCGCCGACGACCTCGGGGTTGTCCGCCAGCTCCTCGCGCATGACCCGCTCGTTCGGGACCACCTTCGAGAGCCCGATGCCCGTTTTTCGATACCCGATGAGACAGTGGGCGAACGCGCTTCCGACGTTTCGCTTCACCGTCGAGTCCGAGAGGTCGCGCTGGAGGCGCGAGGTCGTGACGTAGGTCCCCAAAAATTCGAGGTCGGAGTTCGCCTTCTCCAGGTTGCCCTCGCTGTTCTCGAAGTCGATGGGGTTGACCTTGTGGGGCATCGTCGAACTCCCGGTCTCGTCGTTTTCGCTATCCTGGCCGAGATAGCCGTCAGAGACGTAGCGCCACACGTCGCGGTCCGCGTCGAGCAGGACTCGGTTCGCCCCGCGGAGCGCGTCGAACAGCCGTGCGAGATCGTCCGAGGGGTTCAACTGCGTCACGGGTTCGACGTGCGCGAGTCCGAGGGAGTCGACGAACTCGGCGGCGAACGCCCGCCAGTCAACCTCGGGGTAGGCGGCGCGGTGGGCGGCGTAGGTCCCGCTCGCCCCGGCGAGCTTGCCCGCCAGACCGTCGGCCGCGCGTTCGATCCGGTCGATACCTCTCCGAAGCCGCCCGGCGTAGACCGCCATCTCCTTGCCGAACGTGGTGGGGGTGGCGGGCTGGCCGTGGGTCCGCGCGAGCATCGGGGTGTCAGCGTACGCCGTGGCGAGCTCGGCGAACTTCTCCCGTACTGCTTCGAGCTCGGGGACGAGCACGTCCTCGACCGCGGGTTTCCAGCACACCCGGCGGGCGAGGTTGTTGACGTCCTCGCTGGTGAGGCCGAAGTGGACCCACGAGGCGATACTGGGGTCGGGGAGGTTGTCGCGGACGAAGTACTCGACGGCCTTCACGTCGTGGTTGGTCGCGGGTCGGTCGTCGGTCCCCTCGGTTTCGAGCTGCTTCACCCGCTCCGCATCACTTTCGGAGAACGACTCGTAGACCTCGCGGAGGGTTTCGCGGTCAGTGTCGTCGATGGCGAACGGCGTGGCATCGAGGTCGGCAAGCGCGATCAGGTACTCGATCTCGACCCGGACGCGCGCGCGGATCAACGCGCCCTCGCTCGCGTACTCGACCAGGGGCTCGGTGTAGCTCGCGTAGCGGCCGTCGAGCGGCGAGACGGTCGCGAGCGGGCCGCGGGAAGTCATGCGCGATGGTGGGTCGGTTCGGGTGAAAGAGGTGTCGAACTCGAAGTGATTTGGTCCTGTGTCGAGAGTCTTCGTTACGATGGGGTTCGGTTGAAGGCTGCGACGATTCGATTTTGGCAATTCCTGACGACGATGAGTGACCGCCCCGCGCCACGCCCTCCCCAACCGATTCGCGTCGCTCGTTGCACTCGCTCCGCTCATCCCTCGCACGAGTCGGCCGTCTCCGACGGCCTCCCGCGCGCCACCACAGTCTGCACCGCCACCGCTCCCCCGGTCCTCGGCTCGTGACGGTCCCGGACGGCGGTAACGACACCTCTTTTCGGCGCGGGTCCGGTGGTGGAATATGGACCCGAAACGCGAGCTCACCAGTGTGGACCTCGCGGCGCTCGTGACGGAACTCGGGCGGTACGCTGGCGCGAAACTCGACAAGGCCTACCTCTACGGCGACGACCTCCTCCGGCTCAAACTCCGGGACTTCGACCGTGGCCGCGTCGAACTCATGGTCGAGGTCGGCGAGACCAAACGTGCCCACGTCGTCTCGCCCGACCACGTCCCCGACGCGCCCGGTCGGCCACCGGACTTCGCGAAGATGCTCAGAAACCGACTCTCGGGGGCCGACTTCGCCGGGGCCTCGCAGTTCGGCTTCGATAGGGTGCTGACCTTCGAGTTCGAGCGCGAGGACCGGGACACGAGGATCGTGGCCGAACTCTTCGGCGAGGGCAACGTCGCGGTGCTCGATTCGACGGGGGAAGTCGTCGACTGTCTCAACACCGTTCGCCTCCAGTCCAGAACCGTGGCCCCCGGCGCGCAGTACGAGTTCCCCTCCTCGCGCTTCGACCCGCTCGCGGTCGACTACGAGGGCTTCGCCGCCCGGATGGAGGAGTCCAACACCGACCTCGTGCGGACCCTCGCGACCCAGCTCAACTTCGGTGGGCTCTACGCGGAGGAGATCTGTACCCGTGCCGGCGTCGAGAAGGAGCAGGCCATCGAGGACTCGGGTGAGGAGGAGTACACGGCGCTGTTCGACGCGCTCACCCGTCTCGCGGAGCGCCTGTCGAGCGGCGACTTCGACCCGCGGATCTACCGCGAGGACGAGGAACCGGTCGACGTCACACCGTTCCCGCTCGAAGAGAACGACCACCTCGACAGCGAGGGTTTCGAGTCGTTCACCGAGGCGCTCGACGCCTACTTCGTCGACCTCGAGACCACCGAGAACGAGGAGAGCGGCGGGCGCGAGAAACCCGACTTCGAGGAGGAGATCGAACGCCAGCAACGCATCATCGACCAGCAGGAGGGCGCGATCGAGGGCTTCGAGGAGCAAGCCGAGGCCGAGCGCGCGAAGGCCGAATCCCTCTACGCCAACTACGGTCTCGTCGACGAGATCCTCTCGACCGTCCGCACGGCGCGCGAACGCGACACCCCGTGGGAGGAGATCGAGGACCGGTTCGAGGAGGGCAAAGCACAGGAGATCCCGGCGGCGGAGGCCGTCGCGGGTATCGATTCGAGCGAGGGAACGGTCAGGGTGGAGATCGACGGCGAGACGGTCACCCTCGACCCACGCGAGGGCGTCGAGCAGAACGCCGACCGACTCTACCGCGAGGCCAAACGCGTCCTCGGCAAGAAGGAGGGTGCGGAGGAGGCGGTCGCCGACACCCGCGCCGAGCTCGAAGCCCTCGAAAGACGTCGCGAGGAGTGGAATTCAGGCGGCGCGGACGCGACCGACGCCGACGACGACGCCGAGGACATCGACTGGCTCGACCGCCGCTCCATCCCAGTCAGAACGAACGAGCAGTGGTACGAGCGCTTCCGGTGGTTCCACACCTCGGACGGGTTCCTCGTGCTCGGCGGGCGCAACGCCGACCAGAACGAGGACTTGGTCAAAAAATATCTCGACCGCGGCGACCGCTTCTTCCACACCCAGGCCCGTGGGGGCCCCGTCACGATACTCAAGGCCACCGGCCCGAGCGAACCGACCCGCGAGATCGACCTCCCCGAGACGACGCTCGACGAGGCCGCGACGTTCGCCGTCTCCTACTCGTCGGTCTGGAAGGACGGGCGCTTCGCGGGCGACGTCTACATGGCCGACCCCGACCAGGTCTCGAAGACCCCCGAGAGCGGCGAATACCTCGAAAAAGGGGCCTTCACCGTTCGCGGCGATCGCACCTACTTCAGGGATACGGCCGTGAGCGCGGCGGTCGGCATCACCTGCGAACCCGAGACCCGCGTGGTCGGCGGTCCGCCGTCGGCGATCGAACCCCGAACGGAGACCTCGGTCACGCTCGAACCGGGTCAGTACGCCCAGAACGACGCCGCGAAGCGCCTCTATCGGACCTTCCGCGAGCGGTTTCGGGATACTTCCTTCGTCCGGAAGGTGGCGAGCCCCGACCTCATCGCGGAGTTCCTGCCGCCGGGCGGGAGTCGCGTCGTCGAGGACTGACTCGGACCCTCACCACGACCGACCCGTCTCCGGGGATTCGTACTGTCGGTCTTCGGTGTCGTCCTCGGTTTCGAGCAGCCGTTCGAGCCGCCGCTCGAACTCCGCCTCGCCGATCTCGCCGCGGGCGTACCGGCCGCGGAGTGCCGCCAGCGCGTCGTCGTCCGTCGTCCCGCGCGAGTCGTGTCGACTCGACCCGCTTCCGACAAGCCGATCCGCGATATCGGCCGCGACCGGGATGCGACGGGTCTCGCCCCGATAGGCCGTGGCGATGAGGAAGACCCAGAGTCCGATCCCGAGCAGCGAGAGGAGGCTGCTCAGCGCCGTCCCGATCGACCCGATGCCGACGATGGCGAACATCCCGAAGAACACGTTCAGCACCGAGAGCCCGCCGAACACGGTGATGCTCTGGGCGGCGTGGAACCTGATCTCCCTGTCGTCTTCGAGGACGTACACCACGACCCCGGAGACGAACCAGAACACGTACGCGAGGGCGGCGACGACGTTCGCGTCCAGTCCCACATCGCCGGTGAGGGGTCCGGAGCCGCTTTCGGACGCCCCACCGTCGAAAGCGTAGCGCCCGTCACGGCTCCCGCTCGGGTCGGTTTTCCGTTTCATCGGTGTCGTTCGTGCTTCCGGTTTTCGAACCATAACTGTTTGCTCCGCGACCGCTCGACCCGTTCGTCGGCCGCTCGATGCCATCCGGTGGACGGCGAACGACAGCGCACTTAGCCCCACATCCCCGAGGACCACCATGCGCATCAACGGCCGGACGACCGTCGAGGGCGGGCGCGAGCGCTGGACGCTCGTCCCCGAGAGCCTCGACGACCTCTGGCATCTCTCCTACGTTCTCGAACCCGGCGACCTCGTCTCTGGCGACACCACCCGCCGCATCCAGCGCGACGACGACCGGATGCGCGACACCGGCGGCGAGCGCGAACCCATGTCCGTCACCATCAGTGTGGAGGAGAGCGAGTTCCACAAGTTCGCCAACCGGCTCCGGGTCTCGGGCACCATCGAGTGGGCCTCACGCGAGGATCAAGTCGGTCATCACCACACCCTGAACGTCGAGGAACGCGAGGAGGTCGAGATCGAGAAGCGCTGGCAGCCCGACCAGCGCGAGCGGATCGAGGAAGCCGTCGAGGCCACCGAGAACGCCGATGTCGCCATCGCCACGGTCGAGGAGGGTGCGGCCTCGATCCACACCGTCGCCCAGTACGGCACCGAGGAGTACGCCTCCCTGACGGGGCCGACAGGAAAGGGCGAGGACGCCCGCGACCGCGAGGAACTGTTCGGGGACCTCGCGAGCGCGCTCTCACACCTCGACGTCGACACCGTCCTACTCGCCGGGCCGGGATTTACCAAAGAGGACGCCCGGAAGTACATCGAGCGCCACCACTCCGAAGTCGCCGAGAAGTTCGGCGCGACGGTCGACACCAGCGCCGCCGGGGATCGTGGGGTTCACGAGGTCCTCAAACGCGGCGCGGTCGAGGAGGTCCAGGCCGAGACTCGAATTGCAGAAGAGGCCGAGCAGATCGACGAACTCACCGAACGCATCGCCACCGAGGGTGCGGCGACCTACGGTATCGAGGCGGTGGCCGAGGCGGCGGAGTACGGCGCGGTCGAGGAACTGCTGGTGCTCGACGACAAACTCCGCGAGGAGCGTGCCGGCGAGGGCGACTGGGACATCGACGCGAACGAGGTCATCGAGAGCGTCGAACAGCAGGGCGGCTCCGTCACCGTCTTTTCGAGCGAGTTCGCGCCCGGTAATCAACTGGGTGCGCTCGGCGGTATCGCGGCGCTGTTGCGCTACCGGCTGGAGTGATTCGAGCGGAACTCCAGCCCCGCTATCGGTCGAGTTCGTCCGCGCTCACGCCGACGTAGGCCTCCTGTTCGGGGTAGGCTCCCCCATCTCTGAGATGGAGTGCGATCGCCACCGCTCGATGATTTCCGTCGGCGAGGTAGGCGTCCTCGTCGGCCTCGTCGGCGACGATCAGCTCCTCCATCTCGATGTCGTCGGGGAACTTCGAGGCGAAGTCCACCACCTGTTCGAGGTCTTTCGGGGTGTCGAGGTCGTCGAGGTCGTCGGCCTCGTGGATGTGGTCGGCGATGCTCGCGATGGTGTTCTCCTCGGTGATCGCCCGCCAGTCCTCGCCGGACTCGCCCTTGATGGTGTGGAGGGCTTCGAGCTCGTCCTCGTGGAGGTCGAGGTGGTGCCATCGGAGGTCGCTGTCGGCGAAGATAGACTCCGCGATGGGTTTCCGGTCGACGAGCTCATCGAGCAGGCGGTCCTCGTCGTCGATGGCGTCGACAGCGAGGTCGTCGCCGTCGTTCTCGTGGACCTCCTTTTCGAGCCAGTGGCGCAGCATCTCCTCGTGCGGGATCGATTCGACGGTGTCGTCGGTTCGGAGTCGGTCGTTGAAGAGCATCTGTTGTGGGGGATATCAGGGGTTCCCGACGCGACGGTCGGGAGTGGATGGTTCGTCCGTGGGTCAGGACGACTGATCGGGATGTTCCGATTCGGTGTGCTGTTCGAGCTCCCGCTCGGTCTCGAAGACGGCCCCGCAGGTCGAACACTCGAACTCGTCGTCGCCGCTCCACTCTCCGGAACTCATATCGACCAACGGCGGGCCGGCGGATTAGGCTCCGGGCTGGCACTCGCAGGCGGCGCGTCGGTCGGTTCGTGGTACCGTCGCGTCGTGGGCACGGGACCTAAGCCCGCTCCGATCGAACCCCCCGCCGATGAACTCCGACGAGCTCCGGGCGGTGCTCGAAACGGCCGGGCTGTCGCCCTACCAGGCCGACGCCTACGTCGCGCTCCTCGAACGCGGCTCGGGGTCGGCGAGCGACATCGCCGCCTGGAGCGACGTGCCCCAGCCCCGGGTCTACGACGTGCTCCGCGGGCTGGAGGACGCAGGCTACGTGACGACCTACGACCGCGACCGGCTCTACGCCCGGACGAACGACCCCGACGAGGCGCTCTCGGGGTTGCGGACCGCCGTCGAGCGGTTCGAGGCCGCCACCGAGGAGGTCGAGACCCGCTATCGCGAGGCGACGGTCGAGGGCGGCGGCGTGAGCATCGTGCGCCGCCGCCGGACGGTGTTCGAACACGCTCGCGAGACGGTCGCGGGGGCGACCGCCCACCTCCAAGTCGCCGCGACGCCCGAGGAGTTTCGCCGGATCGACACCGACCTCCGCGAGGCCTTCGAACGCGGCGTCCAGATCCAGCTCTCGCTCCACGTCCCGGACGACGACGGGTTCGACGTGTCGGCGTTCGAGGGGACGTGTACCGAAGTGCGCCGTCGGGAGCTTCCGGGGCCGTTCTTGTTGCTGGCCGACCGCCAGCGGGCGTGCTACGCGACCGCCGCGCCACAGTCCGACGAGTACGGCGTGCTCGTCGACGACTACACCACCGCCTACGTCTTCCACTGGTACTTCCTGAGCCGGCTCTGGGAGGTCTACGACGAGGTCTACACCGCGCGGAGCGACGAGCCACCCCACTCGTTCGTCGAGATCACCGACTGCGTCCGGTGGCTCGAACCCGTTCTCGACGGCGGCGCGACCATCTCCGGACGGGTCGAGGGCGAGTTCGTCGGGACGGGGGAACCGTGTACCCTCGCGGGGGAGTTCGTGGGGGTCGAGTACACCGGTACGACGGACGACGAACCCGCATCGCTCCCCGAACTCGCCGGCGCGGCTCGGGTGTGTCTCGAAACCGACGACCGCACGTACACGGTCGGTGGGCGGGGTGCCATCACCGAAGACGTCGCGGTGACCCGGCTCGTCGTCGAGCGGGTCGAGTCGGGCTAGTCGTCCCCGCTCGTGCCGACGGAACCGGCATGGGAACCCCGGGTGACCGTCGGGAGGACGGTCGTCAGCGCCACGATGGCGACCGCGAGCCCGAGCGCCGGGAGGAAGGCCGTCCGGAGCGAGGTAGCGTCGGCGAGCAGCCCGATCAGTACCGGTCCGATCACGAACCCGCCGTAGCCCGTCGTCGAGACCGCGGCAACCGCGCGCTCGGCCGGGGTGTCAGGGTCGTGGTTGCCCGCCATGCTCACCGCCACCGGCATCACGCCGGCCAGCCCCGCCCCGAGCACCGCGAAGCCGACGAGCGAGACGACCGGCTGCGCGACCAGCGTCAGGGCGAGGCCCAGCCCCGCGACCGTCGCCGTCACCCGAAGGAAGCGCCGCGCGCCGAGCCGCGTCACGAGCCGGTCGGAGAGGAAGCGTCCGACCATCATCAACAGCGAGAACGCCGCGAAACCGAGGGTGGCGACTGCGGGCCCCGCACCCGCCGGGCCGTCGAGGAACACCGCGCTCCAGTCGTTGCCGACCCCCTCGATGAACAGCGCACAGAAGCCGATCGCACAGAAGCCCGCGAGCTTCCGGGAGGGAAGCGCGAACGCCGTGTCGCCGCCCGTGCTGGGTTCGAAGGGGAGCAGTCGCGTGCTGGCGGCGAGGCCGACGAGGAGCAAGGCCACGCCGACGATGGCGAAGTGGGTCTCGACCGAGAGACCGAGCACGACCGCGACCCCGCCGAAGCCCGACCCCACCAGCCCGCCGCCGCTGAACAGCCCGTGGAAACTCCCCATTATCTGGCCGGTGTAGCCGCGCTCGACACGGATACCCTGCGCGTTCGCGGCCACGTCGACCAGCCCCTTGCCGAACCCGAACACCACCAACAGCCCCACGAGGCTCGCGAACTCGCCGGCGAGGCCGACGACCGGGAGCCCGAGGCAGTAGACGAACAGCCCGCCCCGGATCACGCGCCGGCTGCCGTAGCGCGAGACCAGCGCGCTGCTGGTCACCAAACCGAGAATGCTCCCGACCGCGAGGCCGAGCAGCGCCAGCCCGATGGCCCCCGAATCGATGTCCAGAGACCCGCTCACAGCCGGTATCCGGACCGCCCACGTCGCGAACGCCGCCCCGAGCACCCCGAATATCACCGAGTCGGCCACGCGAGCCCGACGTGGCGTGTCGGTTTCCGCGCCGACCAACTCCGCGATACGTTTCCTCGTTCCCGTCCCCGTCTTCATCGCTCGGCGGTCGGCACCGACCACGGATAAGACTTATCAGTATAGTTAACAATTCTCGTTGTAAATCCCGCGTGGTCGCGGGTCGAGGCTCAGTCGAGCGCGTCGAGGTCGAGCGGCGTGGCGTGCTCCCAGTAGGCCGCGTGGGTTTCGCGTGCCCACGCGACCGCCGCCTCGTCGTCGGTGTCGATCCCCGCCCGGAGGAGGCCGCCCTCGTCCCGGAGCATGAGGTGGACCACGTCGTCGGCGAGCGTCACCGCGACCGGGATCGACCCGTCGTAGAGCCGGACCTCGGCGTCGTCGGCCGCGAGCAGGTCCTGGAGCTGGCGGCGGAGCGGGGCGTCGTCGGCCAGCGCCTCGACCGCGGCGGGCGAGAACACCCCCTCGAACCGCCCCTCGTGGTCGGCGATACGGCGCTGGAGCACGTCGAGGCTCCGGCCGTTGAACGCGTGCGAGAAGATCCTGACCTCGTTGGCGTCCCAGAGGAGTTCGAGCGCGCGCTGGACGGGCGCGTCGGGCCGGGTCTGGCTCGGACGGGTGATCGTCGCGTCCCGGAGCCGCCGGAGGTCGAACGTCATCGTGTCGGTCGGCAGCCACGCCATCACCTCGCGGAGCCGCAGCTCCGTTTCGAGGGTCTCCCGGAGGTCGGTGAACTCCGCCGCGACCATCTCCCCCGTGGCGGTCGTCGTGTAGCGCTCGCCGTCGTGGGTCACCCAGTGGCGCTCGGTGAGGTCCCTGAGAACGCGTCCGAGCGTGGGCTGGGAGGCGTCGGTACGCTCGGCGAGCTCCCGGCGGGTGCAGGGGTGCTCGCGCAGCGTCTCGAGCACCGCCACTCGATTCGCCGACAGCGCGAGGAACTCGATCTCTTCGAGCGCCCGGTCCATATCCCTCCTGACCTCCGCTCGCGTATAGCCGTTTTCGTCCCCTGAAATCCGCTCGCACCGTGAGCCGGCGACGCGCCGCGACACTCTTTCATTCTCCGAAAACATTTCTGAACACATATACAAACCCGGGCGACGTATCGTAGCTCGATGAACGACGAACTCCCTCCCTTCGCGCGGAACGGTTTCGGAACGACGCCCTCGGTCGGGGGACGTCGGTAGTGTCGGAATCGCGTCGCCTGGTCGGTCTCTTCCTCGCTGCGGGCGTCTTCTTCGGCGGCACGTTCGTGGCCGCGAAGGCCGGCCTCGAGTACTTCCCGCCGCTGCTGTTCGTCGCCACCCGCTTCGACATCGGGGCGCTCGTGCTGGTCGGCTACGCGGTCTATCGGTTCCCGCGCGAGGAACTGCTCCCCCGAACCCGGTCGGACCTCCTCGGGATCGCGGGGGCGGGCGTGTTCGCGATCGGGCTCACGAACGCCTGTATCTTCGTCGGCCAGCAGTTCACCACGAGCGGCGTCGGGTCGATCGTTTACAGCCTCAACCCGATCCTGACGCCGGTGCTCGCGGCGGTGCTCCTCTCCGACGAACGCCTCTCACGGGCCGGCGGCGTCGGGATGGCGCTCGGGTTCGTCGGGGTGGCGCTCGTGGTGGGTATCGACCCCGCGAGCCTCCTCGGCGGCGGCCTGCTCGGGAAGGCCCTCATGCTCGCGGCGGCGGTCTTCGGCGCGCTCGGGAGCGTGACGATCCGTCGAGCCGACTCCTCGCTCTCGAGCACCGTCAGAACGGCCTGGGCGCTCCCGGTCGGGGCGCTGGTCTGTCACGGCCTCAGCCTCGCCGCCGGCGAGAGCCCCGCGATGGTGGAGTGGACCCTGCCCGGGGTCGCGGCGCTCGGCTACGTCGGGGTGTTCTCGGGTGCGCTGGCGTTCATCGCCTACTTCGGCCTCCTCGACGAGGTCGGCGCGATCCAGGGCAACCTGATCTTCTACCTCTCGCCCGTGGTGGCCACCCTCGGCGGCTGGGTGCTCCTCGGCGAGTCCGTCTCGGCCACGACCCTCGTCGGGTTCGTCGTCATCTTCTGCGGCTTCGCGGTGTTCGGCCGCGACTCGATCGTCGCCGAACTCGCCCGCCTCCGCCGGATGGTCCGCGATCGGACCGAGGCCGAAGCCCGGCCCGTGCGGGACGCGGTCCACGACTCCGCCTGGGGCGACCAGGACTGAGTCGTACTGATCGAGACTGACTGGGCCTCGACTCGTCCTGAATACTCGCACTTCGTTCGCGGTGTCTTCACCTCCGGATGGTTCAACATACGAAACAAACGCCACTTCGTAGTCCACCATCGAAACCGATCGATCCCGATGACGATGGTCCGAACTGACAGCCAGAGAGGTAGGTCTCGAGCTCCTCGGTCATCTCCAAGGCGCGTTCGAGCCCGCTCCGGCCGCGGAACTCGCTCTCCGAGAACTGTCTCACCCGCGTCAGCGCGAACTCCGTGACGACGAAGAAGCCGTTCGAGAACAGCAATCCGAGACCGCCGAGCAACTGGAGTCCCGTCGCGAACGTCACCAGTGCCCTCCCTTCTCAGACCGGAATCGTGAACGCGTTGACTCGCTCGCGAAGGATCAATCGTCCCGACCCAGCAGCGCCCGCGCCGCACCGACCGCGACCGCGCCGGCCGCCGCGAGCACGCCGAAGCCGGGCCCCGAGCCCTCGGTGGTCCCCTCCGAACTCTCGTTCCCGGTCCCGCCGGCCGAGCCACCCGTTCCGGCCGAACCGCCCTCCGACCCGGCCGTCGTGCCGCCCGTCGTCCCGGCGGTCCCGGTCGCCGTCGCACCCGTTTCGGTGCCCGCTCCGGTTCCGGTCGCCGTCGCGCTCGTTCCGGTTCCGGCGGTTCCGGAGGCGGTCGAGCTGCCGTTCGTGGCGACCGTCGCGTTGCCGGTCGCCGTGGTCGCGTTGCCAGCCGTGGTGGCTTCCTGGTTCTCCGGCGGCAGGATCCGCCGGACGCGACCGGTCTCGTCCCCGCCGGTGTTGTCCGTCGTCAGGACGTAGAGCTCGCCGTCGTCGTCCCGCCCGAGTGCGAGCACGTAGCCGCCGACGTAGCCGTTCTCGGTGTTCTCGACCTGGAGGTCTTCGAGCTCCCAGAGGCCGTCGCCCTCGGCCGGCGTAGCGGCGAACAGCGACCCCGTCGGGGTCTCGGTCTCCTTCGTCTTCCGGAAGTCACCGAAGACGTACTTCCCCTGGAGGGCGGGGATCGTGTCGTTCTCGTAGATGTAGCCCCCGATCGACGCCGACCCGACCCCGACCCCCTCGTGGGTGTGGGGGTACTCGATGATCGGGTCGACGAGGGGTTCGC
>NZ_QZWE01000021.1:0-62996 GCF_003602035.1 Halococcus sp. IIIV-5B
GGGGAACCCGCCTCGGTGGCGACGTCGGACACCGTCGGCACCAAAACCACTATGTCGGTAGCTCCGTAGGTAGCCTATGGTCAAAACCGCGATCCAACTCTACACCCTCGACGGGTTCGCCGTCTCCGAAGGCACGAAGGTTCGGATAGCGGCCGAAACCGACGTCGACGGTGTCGAGATGGTCCACTACGACGCCCCGTCGGCGGAGACGGTGGCCGCGCTCGACGAGACCGGGCTCACCGTCGCCGGTCTCTCGGTCGCCGCGGCGGACCTCGACGAGTCCATCGAGGCGGTCGTCACCGCCTGCGAGCGGCTCGACTGCGGGACCGTCGTGCTCGGCTTCCTCGGGCCCGAGCACTACCGCTCCGAGGCGGCGACACGCGAGACCGCACGAGCGCTCTCGGCGTACAGCGCAGCGCTCGCCGAGCACGGCCTCCGATTCCTCTATCACACCCACCGCCACGAGTTCGAAGCGACGGGCGACCGGAGCCGCTTCGAGCTGCTGATCGAGGCGACCGACCCGTCGGTCGGCATCGAGTTCGACCTCGGCTGGGCGGGCGTCACCGGCGTCGACCCCTACGACCTCCTCGCGGAACACGGCGACCGGATCGAGCGGGTCCACCTGAAGGACATGGACTTCGCGACGGAGACGTTCGTCAACCTCGGGGACGGCGACCTCGACGTCGAGCGCGGGGCGAAGACCGCAACCGACGCGGGCGTCGAGTGGCTGATCTACGAACACGAGGACCCCTCGGACCCGGTCGAGTCGGTCGTCACGGGCGCGTCGAAGCTCCGGCAGTTCGCGTCGACACCGGTTTCGAACTGAACCTCACCGATCCCGTTCGATCACCCGCCCCGCGAGACCCGTCTGGGGAACGAATCCCCGGGTTCGTTCGAGGTGGTCCGCATGCGCCGCCCGTCCGGTCGATCGGAGGCGGTCGAGGTAGGGTTCGAGGTCGTCCGGGTGGAACGGCCCACCGTCGACGAGCACCTCCCAGACCGGGTCGGCGGGTGCGCCGGGCGCGTCGGGGTTGCCGCCGGAGCGGTCGCGGGCGGTGTCGAGGAGTCGAGCGCTCTTCCACTCGTCGAGGAGGGCGAGTCCGGTGCCGACTACCTCGGGCCGTTCGTCGGCGATATCGTCGGTGAGGTGGGGGTCGGTGTGGACGTCGAAGACCTGGACCGCCGGGAGCGCCTTGTAGGCGTCGTGGTAGCTCCGACAGAGGAGATATCGGTCCCATCGAATCGCACGCTGGGCCGCCCACGCGGCGGTCGACGTCACGACGTACTCCCGCTGGCCGGCGGTCGGGTCGCGGCCGGCGAGCGCCGCGGCGAACGACCGGCCGTCCCACCGGGGGCCTGATTCACCGCCGACGAGTTCCATCACCGTCGGCGGCAGGTCGAGGTGATATCTGAGCGCGGTGTCGACGCCCGGCTCGACGCCGGGACCCGCGACGACCAGCGGGACGTTGGTGACGGGGTCGTCGGCGGTAGCGTGGTCGCCGTAGACGTTCCGCTCGCCGAGGCTCTCACCGTGGTCGGCGCTGACGACGATCAGGGTCTCCTCGATGAGCCCGCGTTCGTCCAGCGTTTCGAGGAGCGTTCCGATGTGGTCGTCCATGTACCGGATGCCGGTGTCGTAACCGTCGACGAGATGGCCGAAATCGTGGGTGTCGCGGATCGCGTCCGGCATCCGTTCGTGGACCACCGGCGGTTCCTCGTCGCCGACGCCGTCCCAGTAGAAGTGGAGGTCGCGGGCGCTGAACGGCCCCGGTTGCTCGCGCTGGGTTGCGATCCGCTCGTCGGTGAGCCAGCCGGGCGTCGGGTCGTCCGCGAACGGGTCGCCGTAAGAGTGTGGGGTTCGGTACGGCGTGTGTGGGTCCCAGAAATTGACGTGGAGGTACCAGTCGCCGGGCCGGCCGTCTAACCACTCGGTGGCGGCCGCCGTGACCTCGTCGGCGGTCTCGCGACCGTTGCCGCCGGTGTCGAGCCACTCGTCGAAGCCGTCGAGTACGTGATGTGCACCGTGTCGCGACGGGAACGGCGAGACGAAGGCGGTGTGGTAGCCCGCGCGCTGCATCGCGGCCGGCCAGGTGTGGAACTCGCCGAGACCGGTGAACGCCCGGCGCGCGCCGATCGGTCGCGGGTCGGCGTTCCGACCGCCGTGACTGACGACGCCAGTGTGGAACCCGAACCGGCCCGTGAACAGCGCGGTTCGCGAGGGGAGACACGGCGTATCCGAGGCGTAGAGGTTCTCGAACCGCCGACCGCGTGCGGCGAGCGCGTCGATGGTCGGCGAGGTGTTTCGGTCGTAGCCGTAGCAGCCGAGGTGGTCGGCACGCAGCGAATCGCAGTCGAGGTAGAGGACGTTCACGACTCGACTGGTGGCCGCCGTCGTGGCATACCTCTTTCGGCGAACGCGGTGGCTCGACCCGCAACGGAACTCAGCGCTTAAGCCGATCACCGTCGCATCAGGGGTCGACGCATGGCACAGGGATTCGGCCTCGACGGACTGACGGAACTGCGCGACGAACGAAGCCGCTCGATAACGCCCGAGAACCCGACGGGTGCCGTCGGCGGTGGCGGCACGGCGGCCAGCGACCTCGGTCCGGGCCGGAAGGGCCGACCGAACGTCACGGTCGAGCCGGGCGAGACGGCGACCCTCGCGGCGATCGAGGGATCGGGGGTCATCCGACACGTCTGGATGACGGTCTCTGGAGGCGACGCGAGCGAGGACCACGCGCTTCGGAACCTCGTGTTGCGTGCGTACTGGGACGACGAGGACGAGCCGTCGGTCGAGGCCCCGCTCGGGGACTTCTTCTGTAGCGGTCACGGGCGGTTCGCGACGGTCAACTCGTTGCCGGTCGTGGTCGCGCCGAAGGGTGGCTTCAACTGCTACTTCCCGATGCCGTTCCGCGAGGGGGCGCGGGTCACGCTCGAATCGGCACACGACGAGGACCTGATGCTGTTCTACCAGATCGACTACAGCGAGGAGGTGGTCGACGACGACGTCGCGACGTTCCACGCCCAGTGGCGGCGGACGAACCCGACGACGCTCGGCGAAGACCACACGATCGTCGACGGTATCGAGGGTGACGGCCAGTACGTCGGCACCTACCTCGCGTGGGTGGCGCTCGGCGATCACTGGTGGGGGGAGGGCGAGGTGAAGTTCTACCTCGACGGCGACGAGCAACCGACCCTCTGTGGCACGGGAACCGAGGACTACGCCGGCGGAGCGTGGTGTTTCCTCCCGACCGGCGCGAAGGGGCTCACGGACCAGGAGACCTACTCGACGCCGTATCTCGGCCATCCGTACTACGAGCACGACGGCTCACATCCGCCATATCACGGGATCTATCGCTGGCACGTCCCGGACCCGATCCGGTTCCGAGAGGACCTCCGGGTCACGGTCCAGACCATCGGCAACGACGGGACCGGATTGTTCGAACGCGCCGACGACGTCGCCTCGGTCGCCTACTGGTACCAGCGCGAACCGCACGCGACGTTCCCCGACCTCCCCGACCGCCGGGCGCGCCGGCCCCGCTGAGACGCCGCAGAACCACTCCCTTCTATCGACACCGGATTCGCGCGACACGGTCGCCTGTCGTCACCAACTAGACCGAAGGGCCCAAATT
The DNA here is from genome assembly GCF_003602035.1 of Halococcus sp. IIIV-5B. Taxonomy (NCBI): domain Archaea; kingdom Methanobacteriati; phylum Methanobacteriota; class Halobacteria; order Halobacteriales; family Halococcaceae; genus Halococcus; species Halococcus sp. IIIV-5B. Next base: position 3,633 of record NZ_QZWE01000021.1, read on the forward strand.
CATCCATGTCGGAAGCAACGGCACTTGTTTCCGACGATAGGGAAGGGTAGAGTGAACGATCATAAACGAAAATCGCGTTCGTCCGATCGCCTCCGTCAGTGACGGATAGTTCGAGCCGTAGTCGAAGTCGAAAATTGATCGTATTTATCGTCTTTTCGGCGTCTTTTCGTAGCTACCGGCTCTATCTCGAATTATTCGTCTTTTTCTCGGCTCGACTTCGGTTTCACAACCATCCCCTATGGTCGGAAGGTCTATGTTCACCGGCTGTGAATTCGAGGACATGCCCGACGAAGACGGTATCAAGGCCGTTCGGACGACGTTCCGGATCGTCGAGGAGCTCCGGGTGGCCGAGCGCCCGCTCGGGGTTTCGGAGCTCGCGCGTCGGCTCGGGCTCCCGGTGAGCACCGTCCACAGCCACCTCACGACCCTGGTCGAGAGCGAGTTCCTGACGACGCGGAACGGGACGTACGACCTCGGCTACCGGTTCCTTGAGGTCGGCGGGCATCGACGCCACCGAACGCGGCTCTTCGAGTACGCGAAACCCAAAGTCGACCAGCTCGCGGCCGAGTTCGGTGACGAGGTCGGCCTCTGTGTCCCGGACCAGGGACGCGGAGCGCACGTCTACTTCGCGCGCGGTGACGAGGCGATCGGAACCGACACGTTCACCGGGATCCGGCTGCCGCTTCACGCGACCGCGACCGGCAAGGCGATCCTCGCACACACGCCACGGGACCGTGTCGAGACGGTCCTCGATCGGTACGGGCTCCCCGAAGTCGGTCCGAACACGATCACCTCCCGCGACGCACTCGACGCGGAACTCGACGGGATAGCACGCGAGGGGATCAGTTACGACCGGCAGGAGCGGCTCGACGGTATCCGCGGCGTCGCGGCCCCGATCCCGCGTCCCGATGGCCCGAGCGCCGCGATCGGGCTCACCGCCCCTGTCGGCCGACTCACCGGCGATCGCTTCGAGCACGACATCCCGGAGCGGATCGGGAACATCGCCGAGACGATCCGCATCAAACTCCGGTACGCGTGAGTCCCGCCCAGCACGACCGAAGCCACTGTCCGACGTGGTCGGAACAGTGAAGAGCCGACCGAGACCAGGGACACCGGTCGACCCGTAACGTCAGTAGGGTCGTTACACGAGTTCGAGGAACGGCTATCCGTGGAGAGTGCTACTCACGGGAGCAAGAGTCAAAGACAGAGTTAATTAATTTGCCGAGGACGGGTAGCTGTGGAAAGATCGCTGATCGACCGAGGATCGTCAGCAAACAGTACACGCTTAGAGGGCTTCGTTCGTCGCTTCGACGGTGTTCTAAAGCAGCCTTCGATTTTCCCGAGAGACGGTCATTTGCGTGATGTTGTACGGGTATGGTGAGGAAGCAGTGGGCCCCACCGATAGATTTTCGCTTTTTTGTTTAAACCACGAGTATCCGTTGACTTGTGAGTATTCGAAGCCTTCTCGAGGTATATCTCGAATATAGAGGTCTGATTTGTTGAGAAAGTTGATTTACTTTGGATCCAGTCCTGTATCAGAAATTATTGTCTGATCGAGGGGCGGCGGCTGTGACTCTCAGGTGAAAGGATGACGACAAAGCGACGGTAGTGGAGCTTCCAGCGGGGACCAAGGGAACGAAGTCAGGGATCGAACCAGCTATCGCCGGATCAGTGAAGTGGGTCCTGAAGACCCGCTTCCGTGAACGCTTCCTCGCGCTCGATACACGCCGGACACTCCCCGCAGGGCTCTCCATCCACGTCGTTGTAGCAGCTGAAGGTGCGTTCCCAGTCGACCCCGAGACGTTCACCGAGGCGGAGGACGTCCGCTTTCGAGCGGTCGATTATCGGCGTCCGGATCCGGATCGAGTGCTGGTCGGTCGAGCGGTCGACCGCGCTCTGGGCGGCCTCGATGAAGCTCGGTCGGCAGTCGGGGTAGTCGGTCTCGTCGTTTCGCTGGGCCCCGTGGTAGAGCGTGATGGGCTCGCCAGCGTCGGTGTGGTGCTCGGCGAGCGCGGCGGCCGTGGTGAGGAAGTGGAGGTTTCGCTGGGGGACGTAGCCGACGCTGTGGCGCTCGTCGGTGGTGTGATCCCGGTCGTACGCCTTGTCCTCGATGGTTCCCTCGGCGAACCCCGCAAACACGGTCCGATAGTCACAGTCGTGAAGCGGGATGTCGTGTCGGTCGGCCTGGGCTTCGGCGTTGGCCCGCTCGATCGCCTCGGTCTGCTGGCCGTAGTCGATGTGGATCGCCTCGACCTGGTCGTGGTCGCGGAGCGCCCGCTGCAGGCAGACCGCCGAGTCGATACCGCCCGAGAGGAGCACGAACGCCGTCGAAGTCGTGTCGGTTTCGTCAGTCATGGTGGAAGATGGTACAGGGTGTCGACGTCGGTTCGCAGGGATGGTTGCATCGGCTATCGCCCCGCCTCGTCGTTCCAGAGATTGACGTGGAGGCGCGGGGTGTACCGGTAGCCGTGTTCCATCGCGAGGTCCGCGACGGTCCCACGGTCCCCGGCGATCTGGGCTTCGGTTCGTCCCTCGGGCATCAAGAGCACGTCCCCGTTCCGTATCCGAGCGCTCGTTCGTTCGCGAACCCGGTCGACGAGGTCGGTTATCTCGTCGAGATCCGAGGGATCGGTGACGACGAACTTGAGCTGTGTGGGGTAGTCCTCGACGAGTTGTGTCAGTGCATCGAGGTCGAGACGGCGCGTTTCGTGGCGTTCACGCCACTCGCCGTCACCCTTCGGGTCCCGTGCCGGCGTAGGGGTGCTGCTGGCGAGCTTCGGGCTGATGCTCGCGAGGTCGATCGCGGCGTCGCGGTGGACGGTCCCGTTGGTCTCGACGGTGACGTGGTAGCCCTGATCCCCGAGCGTGTCGATGAGGGTGACGACATCCTCGTGGATCAGCGGCTCGCCGCCGGTTATCACGACGTGTTCCGCCCGGTCGTGGCTCGTCACCTCGTCGACGATCGCTCCGATCCCCATCCAGGCGTGGGTCGGTTCCCACGAGGTGTGGTACGAATCGCAGAACCAGCAGCGCAGGTTACAGCCGCTGGTTCGAACGAAGACCGAGGGAACGCCGGCGAGTTTTCCCTCGCCCTGAAGCGAGCAGAAGAGCTCGTTGACCGGCAGCCCCGCCGCGTCGGGGTCGACTTCGTTTCGCGCGTCCTCACCGGGTTCGGCCTCGGCGTTGACCGGCATGCTATCTCGGGGCTTCCGTCCGGAGTTCGCTCGTTTCGGCGACCGAGACGGCTACGTCGGTGACCGTCGACGGCAGCCGCTCGACCAATCGCCGTTCGAGCACGATGCTCATCACCTCGGCCGTCGGGGGCGCGTCGAGCACGACCAGCGCGTCGCCGTCGCCAGCGTCCTCGAAGGCCTCGACGAGGGGGTCGCCGTGTTCGAGCAGGAATCGGTGGTCCCACTCGTCAATGACGGCCGTCACCGTCCCCTTGTCGACGACCCAGCCTTCCTCCCGTAGCGTGCCGGTGACCTCGACGCCGACCTCGTAGTTGTGGCCGTGTGGACGGCTACACTTGCCGTCGTGCCGACGCAGTCGGTGGCCCGTACTGATACGGATCGGCCGTTCGTGGCCGATCGAGAGCGTCCGTTCGTCACCGATAGCCGACGACGAGTCGCCGATGGCCGACGACGAACCGGTTCGATGTTCGTTCGAGGCGATTCGGGGCATAGCTGGCTATTATCCCACAGTAGCATAAGGGTGGTCAAACGAGCGAGGCGGGCCTACTCCTCGTTGTCGAGTCGGCCGTGGCGGTCGTCGATATCGTCGAGCAGATCGAGGGTCTTCCGCATCGAGGCCCGGATCGCTTCGCTCCGGTTCACGAACTTGCCGTGTTCACCGACGTGGCTGTCGAGGTCGTCGAGGAGCTCTTGGGGGACGTCGACGCTGATCTTCGGCATGCTCGATAATAGCCATCGAATATACTAAAGTCGCTTCGCTGATCCGGGCGCGGCCTCCGTCACTGTCGAAGAGCGGGTTGTGCAGGGGGAGGCAGTAGTTTCGGATAGCAGGCGGAACCGGTGCGGTAGCATCGATTAGGGACCATCCCTCCAGTTCGTCCGCGATTCAGCGGTGGCTCTCCGTTCGGTGGCTCTTCATCGCCCGTTCCTCCAGAAACGGGGTGTTGCACTCCGGACAGCGAAAGAGACGGTCGTCGAGGGTCTGTCGAGGAGTGGTACTGGTATCGTCACTCATGTGTGTACAACACTCACACACGAGAGGTAGTAGAGTTTTCTACTCGTCTATTTCTACGTCAAGTCGTCTCCGAACAGTAGCCACATTGGATTTTCTACGTCTTTTTATCGAACAGTGAGAGGTCGTGCCCAGGAACCAATTATTTCAGGGGAACAGAACGTGCCCGTTTGGCGTTCGAGTCGGGAGTGTCGGGTGCCGTTCCGGCCTCCTGTTTCGAGAGCCGGAACGAAAGCGGATCACCGAAACCGTGTCGATCCCCGAGAACCGCCGTCCGAACGACTAAGACGAACGGCCGATCACGGTCGATACGGATATTCGCCATGGAAGACGACGCAGAACTGGTGTACTGCAACTCGTGCGGGAAGGCAACGTACGACCTCGTCGAGGTCGAACAACCCCTGGCTGGGGGGACGACGTTGGCTTGTCCCCGGTGTAAGTCCACGGACACCGTCCCCAGTGCTCGACGGGCCGACCTTCCGGACTCGACCGGGAACTACCCGTCCGGACTGCTCGAATAGTCGGCGTTCAGTCCGATCCCGAACAGCACTCGGGACAAGCGCCGTCCTCGAGATACTCTTCGAGAACCGTCTCACCACATTCGTCGCACGCTTCGAGCGGGGTATCCCTCGATTGCGTCGCCATACTTGCTCTTGCAGGCCCGTTCGTTATAACAGTTCGGGAAAGGTGGCTCGTTCGTCCACGAGAAGAGGGGAGTGTTCGTCCCTGCTGTCGAACGGTGACCCCGCCGCGGACGACATACACGTTCTGGACGGCATACGCGGTCGCGGGAACACGCGAACGGGCGGCGACTGGCCATCGAAAGCATGGGTCTGATGGGTTCGTCGCCCGTACGATCCGGTAGGCATGCGACCACCGATGTACCGGTGCGACTCGTGTGGTGAGGGGGTCTCCCTCACCGTCGTCGCGGAACGGCCCGACAACCGGTCGACGCTCGAATACAGCTGTTCGTGCAGAATGAAGCGGATTCGAGCGGCCGACCTCGAACGACTCGACGACCTCCCCGAGGGGGAGCTGCCTCACAACTGGGAGCGCGTGAACGTGTTCCAGCCGAGCGCGACCGCGTAGCCGACCGTTCGCGGCGAACGTCCTCGACACGCCCGAAGAGGACGCGGTTTCGCATCGTGCAGTCGAGTGAATACGGTACGGACACAGCGAGGTTTAGCGAGGAGTGTGTGGAAATAAACACAAGGGTCGGTGACCATCGACCTAAACATCTAGAGCGATCATTGACAGGTCGGACGACGGAAACATCGTCCATGACGAACGACGACGACAAGCAGAACGGCATCGGTCGACGAACGGTTCTCCGTCGCGTCGGGGCGCTCGGCGTCGCCGGGGCGGTCGGTGTGGGCGGGCTCCAGTATTTCGGGACGGAGCCGGTGTTCGCGCTCGAAGAGCGGACCTTCACCGCCGACGACGTCTCCATCACGTCCGGGGACGGCTCCATCGACGACATCTGGTTCAAGCCGGTGCCGACCTACTCGTGGTCGGCGCTCGATTCCTCGCCGGAGTCGATCACGTTCACCCTCGAAGCCGAGGGCAGCGGTCTCGACGGCCAGTACGAGGAGCTGGGAAGCGAAACCAAGTCCCTCTCCGAGGCCGGCCAGTCAGGTGAGGGCGAGTACACGTTCGACTCCGAGATCAGCCTGATCTCGGAGTCGGCGTCGTGGAGCAAGGAGCGCTTCGAGGCCGAAGAGGACGGTGCGTCCGAGGACGTGGGCCCGATCGGCGTGCGGATCGAGGCCGAGATCGAGACGTCGACGGGTGAGACGCACACCGATACCAACGAGTCCGAGTTCGTCGTCGACGTCACGAACGAACAGGTCCAGTTCGGTGGTCACGAGGGCGACAGCGGCACGGGCGGCGTCGGCGGGGTCGCCGGCACCGGTGGGAGCTGAGCACTCCCAGAGGCCGCTCGCGTCGAACGCGTCGTCCACGTGACGGCTCACCGGGCGGTCGTGTGACCGACGACCGGCGAATCCAACAGCTCCGTTGCCGCCGACGAATCACTTTTGTACCGTGCCACTGACGTGTATCTATCGAAGATGAGGGCGATCAGACCAGGCTCGACGAGCGAGGGATGAGACCGTGACCTGTCCCGTCTGTGGCTACCGGGGAGCCTACGACGACGAGATGGACCTCCGGTGTAGTCACGAAGGCTGTGAGAACTACGGCGAGGTGATCGTCACCGACGAGGTTCCCTCCGCGCAGGCCCCCGAAACGGAGACGAGTGGCTGACGATACGGGCGACTGCTCCCGCTCCAGCACCTCGTAGTCCTCGGTTGGTTCGGGCGTAGCCTACTCGAACTGCGCACGATCGTACTTTTCATCCGCCAGACCGACCGTGAGTGACGGGAGCGGCGACGCGAGTCCGGAGCCGAGCGTCCAAGCGGCTGAGCTATCGCTTGATGAGAACTGTGAAAACCCGAAAAGCCTAGGCCGGGATTTGAACCCGGGGTCTCGTCCTTACCAAGGACGCGCTTTACCGCTAAGCTACCCAGGCGCCATCCACGACTATCGGCGAATCGCGTTTATCCGTTTCGATTCACGGATCGGTCGCCGACCCGACGCCCGCCGGTTGGACCGGGGTGTCGACGTGGGCGGCGAGCGACTCGCGGGTCGTCGGGTCGAACGCGTCGTCCGCTGGCGGGAGTTCCCCGTCGAACGACTCTGCGAGGTCGGCGACGAACTCGCGACACGCCGCCGAGGGGTGGACATCGACCGCCGTCAGGCCCGCGACGAGCGCGAGGTCGAGGACGTCGGCTTCGAGCGGGCCGACGGGGTCGTCCGTCGGCGCGGCGGCGGTCCGGTCCCGACCGAAGGCTCGAACGGTCTCGACAGCGCGTTCGGCGGCCTCCGTTCGCGCGAGGAGGTAGAACCCGCGGGCGACGAGGACGTCCGCCACGAGGACGTCGAGGTTCGCGTCGGTGTCCTCGTCCTCCCACGGCGCGTCGTGGGCCAGCGCGCGGGTCAATCGGAGCCCCTCGTAGATGAGCTGGGTGCCCGCGGCGCGGGTGGCGACCGTCCCGAAGCCGACCGGCTCGTCGGCGGCGCGTGCCGACAGGACCACGAGAACACCGGGGGCCATCGACCCGCTCTCGACGACCGTCTCGATGGCGTCGCGGAACGCGCCGGGGTCGACGTCACGGACGGCCTCCCGGGCGGCACGACGGACGTGGGAGGCGTCATCCATCACGCTGAAAGAGGCGCGCGGAGGGCAAAGGCCTTTGGAAACCGTACACAGTCGTCGGCATGATACGCACCGAAACCGACGGTCGCGTCGGCTCGCTGACGATCGACCGCCCGGAGAAACGGAACGCGCTCACCGCCGACGCACTGGCCGCCCTCGAAACCGGGATCGAACGGCTCGAAACCCCAGTGATCTGCCTTCGCGGTGCGGGACCCGCCTTCTGTGCGGGGGCGGACCTCGACGCGGTCGCGGCCCTCGACGGCGAGCGCGCGGCCGAGTTCGCCCGGTGCGGACAGCACGTCGCGAACGCCATCGAGGAGACCCAGTCAGTGGTCGTCGCGGCCGTCGACGGTCCGGCGCGCGGCGGCGGGGTCGAGCTCGCGCTGGCGTGTGACCTCCGGGTCGCCACGCCCGACGCGACGTTCGCCGAACCCGGCGTGAAACTCGGGCTGTTCGGCGCGTGGGGCGGCACGCACCGCCTCCCGGCTATCGTCGGGGACGGCAACGCGCTCGACCTCTCGCTCTCCGGACGGGTCGTCGATGCCGAGGAAGCGCTCCGAATGGGGCTGGTCTCGCGGGTCGTCGAGGATCCGGCGACGGTCGTGTCCGCACTCGCCGAGAACGACCCCGCCGCGCTTCGAGCGGTGAAGGAGCGCCTGCACGACGATGCGTCGGCAGCGGTTCAGGACGACCGGGAAGCCGAGGCGTTCGCGGAGCTCGTCGAACGGCGGGGGTCGGAGAAATGAGTCGACGGGTTACGGTGCGGGCGGCATCTCGCGTTTGTGCGCGCTCCGGGCGACGAGGGTCTCGACGTTCTCGATGAGTTCGGGGTCGATGTCGAGTTCGCGCGCGGTCGCACTCTTCGAGAGCGGACCGTCGACGTGGAGCGCGAGCACCGCGTCGAGGGTGTCGTAGCTCATCCCCATCTCCTCCTCGTCCGTCTGCCCGACCCACATCCCCGCCGTGGGAGTTTTGTTCACGAGGTCGTCGGGGACGCCGACGTGGCTCGCGAGCTGGCGGACCTGCTGTTTGTAGAGGTTGCCGATGGGGAGGCAGTCGACCGCACCGTCGCCGTACTTGGTGTAGTAGCCCGCAAGCGCCTCGCTCCGGTTGCCGGTGCCGAGCACGATCCGGTTCTCGTGGTTGGCGACGAAGTAACCGAGCACCGCACGGGTCCGAACCCGGACGTTGCCGACGGCGGTTCTGAGCGGGTCGGATTCGACCTCGTGGTCCTCGATGGGTTCGGGGAAGGCATCCAGAAAGGCGTCCACGATGGGTTCGATGGCGAGCACATCGTACTCGATCCCGAGGTCCTCGGCGACGCGCTCGGCGTCGCTCATGTTCCCCTCACTGTTCACCTCGCTCGGCATCACGAGCCCGTGGAGGCCGTCGGTGCCGAGGGCCTCGACGGTGAGGTAGGCCGTCAGGGTGCTGTCGATGCCGCCCGAGAGCCCCAGCACGCCGCCGTCGGCCCCAGCGTCGTCGGCGGTGTCGGCGATGAACTCGGTGATCCGGTCCCGCGTGGCGTCGAGTTCGTCGTCGGAAAGCGAGAGGTCGAGCGGTGCGTCGGGCCGGACGGCGGATTCGGTGTCGGACATGACCGGTCGTAGGAATCCGCGTTACTAATAGCTACCACCCGATACGGTGGAGTGGGATTTCGATCAATATCTTGCCGAGAGATCCCAAAAGTGGAAGGTAGACGCTCGATAGCGTGCCGTTCGTGGGAACCCGTCTGATGGGCGGCATTCGTCAAGATGCGGCGGTGAACGGCAGGAAACCGGAACTCCCGGGAGACACAAGCCCGTACCTTAGTTTTCGGCCGTTTGAGGACTCTTCAAGATTTATTGAGTGTTTCTATACAGAGGATCTGTGGATTTTGTCGTGAGGTGAAGAGGAGAGTCAATAGAGCCGCCAGATCGTCATCGCGGCCCACGTGTCGAACGGGACGATGACAGCGAGTTCCGGAAGGGCGAACGCCTCCGACCCCGTTGCAGCGACGGCGAGCAACCACACGACTCCCCCAGCGGCGACGGCTCCAAGACCGAGCGTTGCCGCACCGAGACGCGGTGCCCCGCGAAGGAGGTTCCCCGCTCCGTAAACCCAGAGTCCGACCGGGATCAGGAGGAACTGAACGAGCGCGATCGGGTCGTGGAGCGGGGTCGGGTAGGGGAACACTCCGGCCAACACCGCGAGGAGATAGGCGAACGCTACCGAAGCGGCCCCGACGTACTCGACCCGGTGAACACTGCTCGTGAACACGCCATACGCGAACACGAGGGAGAAGAGGCTCCCGAGGATCAACCCGCCGTTGTATGTCCACGCGTGGTCGGCCCCGACCGCGCCCAGGTCGGAGATCGCACCCGTCGTCCAGCGAAACGACGGCGAGAGAACGACTGCCGAGAGAAGCGACCCGTAGAACGTCACGATTCCAGCGATTCCGCAGTAGGCTGCGATGCGGGTCTGAGGGACCATCTCGAAGTGTACGTTCCCGTGGACGGAGTCCGTATTTATCGTTGTCGCGCCCGTTCCAGCCGCAACGATACACCAGCGATTCGGCCGGTTCCCGGTCGCCGGCGGTACACCGCCCGCACGAGATCCCCGTTGACGTTGGAGAATCCTACGATGCGATGGTGAACAGGAGCAGGTTGTGTGCGCCGGGGCCGAGCCCGACGGCGGCGACCGCGCCGAGCAGGAGGGTGCCCTCACCGGGCTCCTCACAGACGTAACTCGCCAGGAGGACGAGTACCGCCGCCGCGAGCGCGAGTTTGGTGACGACGAACAGCCAGCCAGCCCCCAAGATGGGAGCGGTCGGGAGCGTGGCGGCGAACTCGATGATCGCCCGGGAGAACGGCGAGCGCTCGCCGAAGCCCAGAACGTCGATCCCGACGGCGGTCGAGACGCCGTCGAGCGCGTGGCCGAAGACGCAGAGCCCGCCGACCAGGCCGGTCACGCGAGTCGCGGGCACCAGCCGTCGGAGCGCTGCCCAGACCGTCACCGCGCAGACGACCGCGACCGCTAACGCCACCGCCGGCCAGACCGGGTGAAGGTCACCGGGTGCGCTCCACACGAGCGCCCAGCCGACCACGACGACCGCCAGAAGGGCACCCGAGAGACCGACCACGCTCGGGACGGATGGGGGCCGCCAGCGGTCGACGGGGAGGTCGGCGGCCGCGCTCGCCGCCCAGACCGCGCCCGCGAGCACCGCGACCGAGACGTAGACCGTGGGCGAGGAGAAGAAGGGTTTGAGAAGGAACGAGGACGTCTCGTAGACCTGATAGAGCACGTAACAGGACGAGCCGACGACCATCCACGGCGCGAACGAGACCACCACTCGGTCGGTGACGCGCGGGCCGAGCCGACGGAGTGCGAGCGCCACGCCGGCGAGCGCGAGCGCGAGCACAACGAGATAGGGTAACGGGGGGAGCGTCGACCCCTCGGGGAGGATCTGAAGAACCTGCATAGCGAAATCGGCAGTGGGGCGGGCGAAAGCGTTGCGGTCGGCCGACCGCGGAGTTATCCGGGTCGACCGTCTCACGCGGGCATGGACCGCACCGCGCTCGCCGCCGCCATCGACCACACGGTCTTGGGTCCCGAAACCACCCCAGGGGACGTCGAACGGGTCGTCGGCGAAGCCGCCGAGTACGGCATGAACGCCTGCGTGCCGCCGTGCTATCTCGACGTCGCCCGCGAGACGGGTCCCGACGTGACCCTCGCCACCGTCGTCGGCTTCCCGCACGGCCAGCACGCACCCGAGACCAAACGCGACGAGGCGGTGCGGGCGTGGGAAGCGGACGCGGACGAACTCGACGTCGTACTCAACGTCGGGCGGCTCCGCGCGGGCGAGGACGACGCCGTGGCCGACGAACTCGCCGAGGTGGTCGCCGGTGTGCCCGTCCCCGTGAAAGTCATCATCGAGGCCCCCCTCTTGGACGACGACGAGAAGCACCGTGCGTGCGAGTGCGCCGTCGCCGCCGACGCCGACTTCGTGAAGACGGCGACCGGGTTCGCCGATGGCGGCGCGACCGTCGCCGACGTCGAACTGATGAGCGAGTACCTCCCGGTGAAGGCCAGTGGAGGAATCGGGAGTTACGAGGAAGCGAACGCGATGTTCGAAGCGGGTGCCGAGCGGGTCGGTGCGTCGAGCGGCGTCGCCATCGTCGAGGGGTTCGACGCGGCGACCGAGTGAGTTACTCGCCGGCCTCGATGGCGCGAACCACGCCACTCACCACGAGCCACGGCACCGCCCAGAGCCCGACGAATCCAACGACCGTGGCCGCGAGCAAGCCGCCGAACGCCGGGAGCCCGTAGCCCACCAGCCACACGGCGAGGAGCCCGAGCGCACCTCCGACCAGCCAGCGCAGCGCGGCCGTGACGGACGGCCCTGCGCTGCCGGAAGCGGGACTCCGACCCCCGAAGTCGGTACTCGACCGCTCGATACGTCCTCCGGCGTCCGCGAATCCGTCGTAGTTCATCTCTACTCCACCGTAGTCCACCGTTCCCGATAAGTGTTATCTGAAATACATTTCTGTAATCCGTTCAACCGAAGGCGATTTATGTAAAATTTCAGGATTTTCGACGATCCGGCGGCGGAACTACTCGCGTGTCACGTCCAGCACTCGCACGTCGCCGTCGATGGTGAGCGAGAAGGTCTCGTCGTCGGCGGGGATCGTGAAGCGCACCCGCCAGGGGTCGGTGCTCTCGACCACCACGTACTGTGCGTCCCAGAGGTACTCGATCTCCCAGGAGGGCGTGCGCCAGACGTCGATGCCGTGGTCGTAGAGGAAGGCGATGACGGCGGGCGAGGACTGGAAGGTCTCGCCGACGGCGGTGTGCATGTCGGCCCCGCAGCGCTGACAGGTGTGGACGACCGTCGGCGGGTCGTCGGGGTCCTCGCCGGCGACGAGTTCGGAAGTTCGACGGCCGAAACACCACGTACAGAGGCCGTCGACGGCAAGCGCGGTCTGGGCGCGCATCCAGCCGTCGTAGACCCAGAGGAGGTCGTCGGTGTCCCGACCCGCGAGGGTTCCCGGTGGGAACGGGAAATCGTGGAACTCGATGCCGCAGTCCGGACAGCCGATCACGACGTACTCGTGGTCGTAGCGCGCCACGAGGGTCGCCCCGCAGTCGTAGCACTCGCTGTCGAGGGCGAACGGCTCGACGCTGTGTTCGTCGGCGAACGACGCGAGCATCGACCGGCAGACCGCGAGGCCGCTGAACAGGAGGGAGTAGCCCTCGTCGGTCCGGTAGATGAACCGGCCGGTGAGCTGTTTGAGGTGGTAGTTGAAGCGGCCGCTGTCGCCGAGGCCCACGCGGTCGTTGAGGTCGGAGAAGGACACCGCCCGGTCGGGGGAATCGTAGAGTTCGAAGAGGATTCGGACCCGAGTCTCGTTCGCCAGGGTTCGAAACGCGCTTTCGAGGCGGTCGGTCGGTACCGTCGCCGCCGTGGTCTCCTGTTTCATCCCGCGCTCCCGAGGGTGAGTGTCGTCATAGCGGTGAGTGGAATCGGGGCAGGATAAACGCACGGCACGAAACGAAGTCGGTTTGGTCAGACGGGGGCGATCGGGAACGTGGACCAGCACGATGGACCGCAGCGCCGCCCGTTCGGCTTCGTCGAGGACCACCCGGTGATCCGGCGGATCGGCGAGCACGACCTGTTCCTCGGGAATCGGCTCGCGGTCGATCCCGCGCGCCACGACCGGGCGTTCGAATTCGTGCTCACGCTTGCCAGTGATACAGAGCCGCTGACGACCCACCACCGGCCACTCGTCGACGGGCCGGGCAACGACTGGTCGGCGTTCGAAAGCACGGTCGACACCGCTCGATGGCTCTTTCGCCGGGACGGCTCCCTGTTGGTCCACTGCACTGCGGGGATCTCGCGGAGCAGCACGGTACTCGCGGCGACCCTGGCCGCGGAGGAGCGGACGAGCCTCGCCGAGGCGTTCGACGTCGTTCTCGACGCGCGCCCATCAGCCGTCTCCCATCCGGCGCTCCGCGAACTGGCGGTCGTCTATCTCGCCGCTCGGACGGAGTCCTCGTCTCACGGGTGAGGCCGCGAGTCCGTCGCGTTTTTGCCCGCGCGGCCCCGAGCGACGGTGACCGGATGGCCAGCTATCACATCGAAACCTACGGCTGCACCGCGAACCGTGGCGAGAGCCGCGAGATCGAGCGCCGGCTTCGCGACGGGGGCCACCACCCCGCCGACGGGCCGAAAGCAGCCGACGTGGCCATCCTCAACACCTGTACCGTGGTCGAGAAAACCGAGACCAACATGCTCCGGCGGGCGCGCGAACTGGAGGACGAAACGGCCGACCTCGTCGTGACGGGCTGTATGGCGCTCGCCCAGGGCGAGCAGTTCGCCGACGTCGACGCCCGGGTCTGTGGCTGGGACGAGGTCCCCGAGGTCGTCCGCAACGGCGAGTGTCCGACCACCGCCCCCGGCGCGGAGCCGATCCTCGACGGTGTCATCGGGATCCTCCCGATCGCGCGGGGCTGCATGAGCAACTGCTCGTACTGCATCACGAAGCACGCCACGGGAAAGATCGACTCGCCACCCATCGAGGAGAACGTCGAGAAGGCCCGCGCGCTGGTCCACGCCGGCGCGAAGGAAATTCGAGTTACTGGCCAGGACACGGGTGTCTACGGCTGGGATAAGGGCGAGCGCGTGCTCCACGAACTCCTCGACCGGATCTGTGACATCGAGGGCGACTTCCGCGTTCGGGTCGGGATGGCCAACCCGAAAGGGGTGCACGGAATCCGCGAGGAGCTCGCGGAGGTCTTCGCGGCGAACGAGAAGCTCTACGACTTCCTCCACATTCCCGTGCAGTCGGGGTCGAACGACGTGCTCGGCGCGATGCGCCGCCAGCACCAAGTGAGCGAGTTCCGCGAGGTGGTCGAGACCTTCGACGACCACCTCGACCACTGGACGCTCGCGACGGACTTCATCGTGGGCTTCCCCACGGAGACCGACGCCGACCACGAGCAATCGATGGATCTCCTCCGGGAGACGACGCCCGAGAAGATCAACGTCACGCGTTTCTCGAAGCGCCCCGGGACCGACGCCGCCGACATGAAGGGATTGGGTGGGACGCTGAAGAAGGAGCGTTCGTCGGCGATGACGGACCTGAAGATGGACGTGGTCGAGGACGCCTACCGCTCGATGGTCGGCGAGCAACACGAAGTGTTGGTGGTCGAGCAGGGGACTGGGGATTCGGTGAAGGCCTACGACGAGGCCTACCGCCAGGTTATCATTCGCGAGGCGGACGAGCGCGGCATCGAGCCCGGCGACTTCGTCGAGGTCGTGGTGACCTCGCAGAACACGGTCTACGCGTTCGGCGAGCCGGTCCGGGCCGAAGCCGACCCCGCTCCCGCCGCGTGAGCGCGGGGTCGGTGCGATCGAGCGGTCCCGCGATCACTCCTCCGTGGCCGTCGCGTCGTCGGCGTGCGAGCGCACCCAGAGTTCCCCGATCCGCGAGAGCTTCGTGCGGTGGGATTTGCCCTGTGAGTCCTGTTCGATGTAGCCCTTGTCGCTCGGTCCCAACCGGTCGACGTTGTAGATGACCTTCGAGCGGAAGCTGTCGGTGTACTCCTCGGAGAGTTCGCGCGCGAGGGCGTGGGCGAGTTCGGAGACGCTCTCGAACGGACCGTCCTCGCCGAGCTTGAACAGGATCAGCTCCTCGAAGGGTTTGACGTTCGAGAAGGAGGCCACGGGAATTTCGAGGATGTGCGAGCCCTCGACGGCCTTCGCGCCGATGGTGGTCCCACGTTCGTCGAACTCCGCGAGGAGGTCCCGGGCGCTCGCGACGCGTTCGCCGATCCGGTCGTCGTCGATCTCCGTCCCGAGGTCGTCCAGCAGGTCGGTCTGGCGGCGGAGCTCCTCCGCGAGCTCGGTTTCGAGGTACTTCTCGGGCACCGTGTAGTAGGTGTGGATCCGGTCGCGGTCCGCGCTGCGCTCGACCCCGATGGAGTGGGCGGCGGTGGCGAAGGCGAAGCTCACCGGTCGCGGCATCGCGCTGACGTTGGCCCAGACGTCCCGACCCGCGTCGAGTTCGGCGTTGATGAGGCCGTAGGCCTGCTCGAACGCCGCGTCGTAGTCGTAGACATCTTCGACGACGAACCGCTCGGTTTCGGCCCCCAGCAGGTTCCTGAAGTCCTGTTCGAGCTTCGCCGCGAGATTTCGAGAATACTCGACGTTCGCCGCGCTCCCGACCGCGCCTTCGAGGAGGATCACCCGGTCGACGTCGAGTTTGTCCCGGACCAGCGGGGCGATGAGCCGGTCGTAGTCGAACCCGACGGGAACGATGTGGGTCTGCATACACGACCTACCCGTGAACGACGAATAAACGTTGTCGAGCTGCTTCGAAGAATACGAGTCTTCAAAGCCGGCTATTTCTGTGGATAACCCGCACAACTAAATCGGTGAGACTCTGTGAGTTCGATAGAGGCGATCGAATACGATGGAACGAAACGAAGCGGTCACCGTGTCGGACGTACTCGACAGAATTCCCGTCGGGCGATTTCACCACCGCTTGCTCGCGATCTGTGGCGGCGCGTGGGCGTTCGACGGGATGGAGGTCATCATCATCAGCTTCACCCTGCCGGTGCTGATCGGCGCGTGGGGGCTCTCCGGGCTCACGGCGGGGCTGTTGGGTGCGGCGAGCCTGATGGGGATGATCGTCGGGAACTGGTGGTGGGGTTGGTACGCCGACCGCCACGGGCGGAAGGGGGCCTTCCAGTGGACGGTGCTGATCTACTCGGTGTTCACCGGGCTGACGGCCCTCTCGGTCGGGTTCTACTCGGGTTTCGGGCTCCGATTCCTCACCGGCATCGGGCTCGGTGGCGCGCTCGCGGTCGACACCTCCTATCTCTCCGAACACCTCCCGACCGAGCGCAGAGGCCGGTATCTGGTCTACCTCGACGCCTTCTGGCCGATAGGGAACGTGCTCGCCGTGGCGCTCGCGTGGGTCTTCCTCGCCCAGCTCCCCACCAACGGCATGGTCGCCCTGCCGGTGCTCGGTGCGGTCGAGGGCTGGCGGTTGCTGTTCGTGAGCGCCGCCCTGCCCGCACTGCTCGTGTTCGTGATCCGGTCACAGCTCCACGAGACGCCGTACTTCCTCGCGCGAACGGGCGATTTAGAGGCCGCGAACGACCGACTCAAGGCGATCGCCGAGACCAACGGCGAGGAACACACGCCGATCGAGGGGCCCATCACCACCCGCCCCGCCGCTGGAATCCGACGCCTGTTCGAGGCGGATCTCCGGAAACGAACGGTGATGATCGCGGTCGCGTGGTTCGCCATCAACTTCGGCTACTACGGGGTGTTCATCTGGCTGCCCCAAACTGTGGGCGCGTCGGGGGTCGTGGGAAGCATCTACGGCTACTTCATCCTCATCGGGGTGGTCCAGATACCGGGCTACTTCAGCGCGGCCTACCTCGTCGAGCGGGTCGGTCGAAAGCCCACGCTCGGCGTGTACCTCGTTCTCTCGGGGGTGTTCACCTTCGTCTTCGCCGCCTCGATGCCGGGGGTGGACTTCCTGGGGCTCGGGCTCGCCGGCTTCTGGCCGTTCTTCGGCGGACTACTCGCCGCCTCCTTCTTCACGCTCGGCGCGTGGGGGGCGATCTACGCCTACACACCCGAACTCTTCCCGACGAACGCGCGGGCGACCGGCAACGGCTTCGCGGGCGGCGTGGGGAAGATCGCCGCCGTCATCGGCCCGATCCTCGCCGGGGCGCTCGTTTCGCGCAGCTATCTGGTCGCACTGCTACCCCTCGCCGCGGCGTTCGTCGTTGGGGGAGTCGTGGTGCTCGCCTTCGGCCGCGAGACGATGGGCGAACCGCTCACCTGAGCCGTCGAACCGCGGTTGCCGGTTGAGTCAGTAGATCCGGGAACCGTTCTCGACCTCGCTCTCGGGCTGGAGGTGAACCACACCACCGTCGCCGTCATCGACACCGGTCACGAGACACTGGCTCTCGAAGCCCGCGATGTTCACCGTCCCGAGGTTCGTCACGGCGACGACCTGGCGGCCCACGAGGTCGTCCTTCCCGTAGCGGGTCAGCCCGGCCGCCGACTGTCTGGTCTCGCCACCGAAGTCGACCTCGAGTTTGTAGACGTCCTTTCGCGCCTCGGGGAAGTCCTCGACCGAGACGACCTCGCCGATGCGCATCTCGACGTCCGAGAGAAACGTCTCGGGATCGATGTCGGGTTCGTCGATGCCCATGGGTCGCCATCGGGCTGGGGGTGTATGATTCCAGCGGCGCTTTCTCCAGGTCCGTCGACAGAGCAGACCGTCGCGCTACGCCGAGAGGATCTCCTCGGCCAGATCCTTCGCGTAGGTCGACGTGACGCTACTCACGGCGACAAAGACGACGAGCGTGACGACGAGGCCGATGAACCCGTAGTAGAGCCCGAATTCGTACTGACTCGGGATCCAACCGAGGAAGTAGCCCAGCACGACGGCCTCGCCGACCACCATCGACGCGATGCTCCCTTCGGCGGTGGCCCCGTCCCAGTAGAGCGTGAAGTACAGCGTCGGCGCTATCGGGCCGTGCATGACGACCGCGAGCGCGCCGAGCTGGAAGATGGTCGCCGGCCGGATGTACGCCAGAACGAGGGCGACGACGATCAGCGCGAGGAGGATCACCTGCGTCGCTTGGACCTCCCGTTTCTCGCTCGCGTCGGGGTTGATGTGCCGTCGATAGATGTCACGACCGATGAGGGAACTCAGCGACAACAGCAGCGAGTCGGTCGTGGACATCAGCGCCGCGACGGCTGCGGAGAGGATGATCCCGGACACGACCGGCCCCGTGATCTCCAGGAAGACCTCCCCGATCGCGTAGTCGGGGTTCTGGATGTCCGGGACGATACCGACCGACCAGACACCGATGACGATGCCCGCCAGCGACATGAGGAGTCCGAGGACCGGGAGGAGTACCGCCGACCGTCGCATCGAACGGGTCGAGTCCGCAGCCAGGAACCGCTGGAAGAGGTGGGGCAGACTCGTCGAGGCGACCGCGAACCCCAGACCGAACGTGACGACGAACAGCGGCGTCCACGACCCGACCGGTCCCTCGAACGTGAACAGGTCGGCGTCCACGTTCTGAACCCCGCTCACGAGTTCGCCCGGACCGACGATGACCAGGATGGCGACGACCGCTCCGATGAGGCTGAGGAACATCATGGACCCCTGTACGGTGTCGGTCCAGGCGACGCCGAGCATCCCGGAGACGTGGATGTAGATGGCCATGAACGCCGCCATCGCGACGATGGCGTACACGTACGGGACGTCCATCAGGATGTTCAGCGCGACCCCGCCACCGATGATCTGGACCGTGGCGTAGCCGATCAGTGCCAGCGTCGTCAGCGCGATGTAGACGATGGGCACGACTTCGCTGTCGAACCTGGCGCGGACGTATTCGGCGGGCGTGATGTAGTCGAACCGGTCGCCGATCCGCTTCACCTTCGTCCCGAAGGACGCGAACATCGGTCCCC
The DNA here is from genome assembly GCF_003602035.1 of Halococcus sp. IIIV-5B. NCBI lineage: Archaea > Methanobacteriati > Methanobacteriota > Halobacteria > Halobacteriales > Halococcaceae > Halococcus > Halococcus sp. IIIV-5B. The sequence goes on from NZ_QZWE01000021.1 coordinate 22,538, forward strand.
AGAAGACGACGTTGATGATGAACACGGCCGCCACACCGAGACCGGTCCCCCTCGCCTGTGCGCCGAGCCCGAAGAAGGTGAACGAACTCAGGATGGAGGACATCAACGTGAAGAGGAGGATGACGGTGCCGAGGCCCTTGTCCGCCACGTAGAACGAGCTCGGTGTGTCCTCGATGTAGCGTGACGCGACGATCCCGATACAGAGCACCCCCAGCATGTAGACCGCGAAGACGACCGTTTGGACGATGGCGACCATTCACTTCACTCTCGACGTCCGCGTCGTCCGACCGGCGGCGCTTCCAGGTGCGGTGATGAAGACGACGACGAGGGCGTACATCACCAGCGCGACGGCGAAACACACCCAGAACCAGACCGGGAGCCCGAGGAGGAACCCATCGAGCGACCCCGACAGCGGAGCGACGACGAACGGGAACATCGTCACCACCAGCAGCGCGACCAGTGCTGCCCACTGAACCGCGGTGAGGTGTATGGTAACAGCCATGACGATCGTAGCGTATATCTTCGCCAAAAAAGTTCTGGTTCGTTAATGATAGTTTTCGGCCGTCCACCCGAGTGGTCGGTCACGCGCACGCAGGAACGGTGACCGACCGTGGCCGATGAACCGGGCCTCCGTCACCGAATACGGGAGCTGGCCGAAGCCGCCCTGCCAGCCCGCCGTCGAGTTCACCGTGATGGTCCGGCCCCAGCCCCGCCATCACGGTTCGGTCGATTCGGGAGGAAACCCGTGGCTGCGGGGCGGTGGTGGACGGTTGCGGGCGGTGGTGGACGGTTGCGGGGCGGTGCGGTTGCGGAGCGGTCCCTCGGTCGTATCGTGCGAGCCGGTGGTCAGCGTACTCATCCGGAAGGTCGTCCCTCTCGGGCGCTCGCTCCGATACCAACCCTCATTCGGCCGGCCGTCCCATCCCCCGCATGACCACCGTCGTCTGCCTCCGCCACGGCGAGACCGACTGGAACGCGGACCGTCGGCTCCAGGGCTGGGCTCCCACCCCGTTGAACGACCGCGGCCGCGAGCAGGCCGCCGCGGCGGGCGACCACCTCGCCGCGAGCTACGACGTCGACCGCCTGCTCGCCTCTGACCTCCGACGAACCCGCGAGACCGCCACCATCCTCCACGAGTCAGGAGTCGATCCCGAACCTGCCTTCGAGAAAACGTGGCGCGAGCGGGATTTCGGGGTCTATCAAGGGCTCACCTACGACGAGATGTTCACGGAGTATCCCGAGTTCGCGGTCGGGCGCTCGGGCGAGTCCGCGCTCGCGCGCAACCCCCGAACGTGGCGAGAGCCTGCTCGACCTCCGCGAACGCGTGGTCGAGGGATTCGACCGCCTGCTCGCCGAGTCGGGAGCCGACGAGACGGTCTTGGTCGTCACCCACGGCGGGGTGCTCTACGCCCTCGTCAGCCACCTCACGGACACCGACTTCGTGACGGTCGTCGACGAGGGCGGACAGGGCAACTGCGCCATCAACGAGTTTCGAGCGGTGGGCGACGGGATCGAAGTGGTTCGGACGAACGACACGAGCTATCGGGGGTGAGTTCTCACCGATCGTTCGCGATCCGCCGCACCGCGTGGAGGTCCGCGACCTCGTAGGTCGGCGAGACGGAGAGGGACAGTTCCTCGCGGTGGGGGCGACGGACGAACGCCGAGTCGACGTCCGCCCGGTCTGCGGCCATCACGTCGGTCTCGCTGTCGCCGACGTAGAGCACCCGGTCGTCGACCGCGTCGAGGTCCGCCAGCGCGCGCTCGAGGTAGTGTGGGTTCGGCTTCCGGCGCGCGAGGTTCTCGATCCCGTTCTCGCGACCGTAGTAGGTCTCGAAGAGGTGGTCCAGGTCGAAGTGGTCGAGCACGAACGCGATCGTCGCGTGGTGGTTGTTGCTCACGACGCCGCGCGTGGCCGCGATGTCGCCGATCGCGTGCACGTCGTCGTAGGTCGTCCGCGACCCGTCCTCGAAGGCGCGCTCCTGGGTGCGCTCGTCGTGGCGCTCGCGGGCGTTCCAGACCGCCTCGGGGTCGACGTCGTAGGCCGCCGCGAGCTCGCCGATCCGGTCGGCGTTCGGGTCGGTGACGAGCCCCGCGAGCGTCTCGCGGTCGACGTCACCTATCCCGAGGTCGTCGAACGCCGCCCGCGCCGCCGCGACCTGACGCTCGCGTCGGGGCGGCGCGACGAGGATCCCGTCGCTGTCGAACACCACCGCGTCGTATTCGCTCACGCTCGGATCGTACGTCCGCGAGGAAATCGGTGTTCCGGTCCCGGTCGTCGTAGCTGGATAGGATCAGTCGTTCGCGGTTGGATACTCGACGTCGAGGTCGAGGTCGTCGTTCGCGGGGCTGACGCTACCCGTCCGGTAGCCACCGAGGTCGAGGGTGACGTGGTCGAAGCCGATGTCGGTGAGGTGGTCGCGGGCGGCCTGCGCGAAGTCGGGGTCGAGCGCGCGCGCCAGTTCGTCGGGCGCGACCTCGATCCGCGCGAGGCCGTCGTGGTCGCGGACCCGGAACTGCTCGAACCCCCACGTCCGGAGGAGGGTCTCGGCCCGTTCGACCCGGCTGAGGCGCTCCTCGGTGACTTCCAATCCCGTCGGGATCCGCGAGGAGAGACAGGCCATCGAGGGTTTGTCGGCCACCGAGAGGCCATAGCTGCGGGCGATCTCACGGACCTCTTCCTTGGTGATATCGTGGTCGAGCAACGGCGAGTAGGCGTCGAGTTCCTCGACCGCACGGAGACCGGGGCGGTGGCCCTCGCCGGGGTCGGAGGCGTTGGTGCCGTCACAGACCGTCTCGATCCCGCGCTCGCGCGCGGCGTCGAACATCGCCGAGAGCCGCATCGTCCGGCAATGATAGCACCGCTCGCCGTCGTTCTCGACGAATTCCTGACTACTGAGCTCCGAGAACTCGGCGAGCGCGTGATCGATCCCGATCTCCTCGGCCACGCGTTTCGCGTCGTCGAGCTCCGCTTCGGGCAGCGTCTCGCTCTTCGCTGTGCACGCCACCGCGTCGTCCCCGAGTGCGTCGTGGGCGAGCGCCGCGACCACGCTCGAGTCCACCCCGCCCGAGAAGGCGACGAGCACGCCGTCGCGCTCGGCGAGCGATTCTCGGACGGCGGCGGCCTTTGCCTCCGTGTTCATGGCCGTTCCTCGTGACCAGCGGACAAAAACGCGTTGTCCCCGCACCCCGGTTGGTTTTTCTCCCCGGCGCGACTCGACGGATGCGATGGAGTTCGAATCCATTGTGGGGGTGGGTGCGAAGACCGCGGAGCGGCTCGCGGCGCTCGACGACCCCGAACGCGCCCTCAGCGAGGGCGACGTCGTGGCGCTCGCGCGCGCACCCGGCATCTCGACCGGCCGGGCGGCCGCCATCGCCCGCGCCGCCATCCGCGACGAACACGACGACGCCGGGGAGTTCCTCGCCACCGACCGCGCCCGCGAGATCTACCGCGACGCCCTCTCGCTCCTCCAGGAGCGGGCGGTGACCGACCACGCGGCCCACCGCCTCGAAACCCTCTATCCCACCGGCAGCGAGTCGCGGGTGACCGAGGTCCGCGAGTGGGTTGCGACAGCGATGGAGCGCGAACCCCGCCAGGACGTGCTGGACGCGCTCGACGGGGTCGCGCCGCTCGACGACCCCCCGAGGGACCGGATCCGCGACCGCTGCCTCGCGACCGCCGACGCCGAAACCCACGCCGCCGCCCAGGACGAATTCCCCGAGCTCTCGGTCGAGGTCGTTGAGGACACCCGCGGGCTCGCCGACCTCGCCAAGGGCTACTCCACGGTGATCGCGCTCGACGAGGCCTTCGCCGGTGTCGACATCGCCGGCGACGTCCAGGTCAGGCCGGACGCGCTCGAAACCCCGGAGGAAGTGGTCCCCGAGCGGGTGCTCTCCTTTTTCGCCCACAACCGCGAGCGCCTCCAGGCCGCCGCCAGGGTCCACCGCGCAACCGACCTCGATTCACCGGTGGACCTCGCAAGGCTCGACGAGGCGCTCGCGGGCCTCACCGAAGAGGGCACCGTCGTCGGCGACGAGGAACTCGATAGGCTCGGACGGGCGGTCGACGACCTCGACGCGGCGGTCTCCACGGCCGAGAGCGTCGCCAACGACCGGCTTCGCGAGGCGATCGAGGAGCGGGACGTCACCATCGAGGGCGCGGATCTCCTCTCGCTCGTCGAGCAGGGCGCGGGCGTGGACTCGCTGCTCTCGCGCGAGCTCGCCGACGAACACGCCGCCGCGATCGACGCCGCCCGCGACCACCTCGTGGACTCCCTGCAGCTCGACAGCGGGGAGACCGAGCTCGCCACCCGCGCGTTCCCCGAGGAGCCGACGTTCCCGGTCGAACACGACGAGGGGACCGTCAACCGCCTCCGCGAGGACCTCACCGCCGCCCGCGATCGCCGGGCGACGCGGCTGAAACGCGACCTCGCGACCGAGTTCGCCGACCTCCGGGCGGGCTGTGACGACCTCGTCGGCGCGGCGCTCGGGCGCGACCGCGAACTCGCGGTGGCGCGGTTCGCCGACGACTTCGACTGCGTCCTCCCCGAGTTCGGCGGTCGCGGTGTGGCGATCGAGGGCGGGCGCTCGCCGCTGCTCGACTGCGCCTTCGAGGCGGTCGAACCCGTGGACTACGCCGTGGCGGGTCCGACGCTGCTCTCGGGGGTCAACTCCGGCGGGAAGACCTCGACCCTCGACCTCCTCGCGCTCGTCGCGGTGCTCGCCCACATGGGGCTGCCCGTGCCCGCCGACGAGGTCCGGATCGAGCGCTACGAGGCGCTCCACTACCAGGCCAAGACCCAGGGCACCCTCGACGCCGGCGCGTTCGAGGCCACCCTCCGGGAGTTCGGCGACCTCGTCGCGGGCGGGCGGAAACGATTGGTCCTGGTCGACGAACTCGAGAGCATCACCGAACCCGGCGCGTCGGCGGTGATCATCGCCGGTATCCTCGAAGCGCTCGACGGTGAAACGACTGGTGTGTTCGTCTCCCACCTCGCCGGCGAAATCCGCGAGGCCGCCGGGTTCGAGGTCCCCGTGGACGGCATCGAGGCGGTCGGCCTCGTGGACGGCGAACTCCAGGTCGAGCGTTCGCCGAAGAAGGACAGCCTCGCGCGCTCGACACCCGAGCTCATCGTCGAGAAGCTCGCGACCGAGGACGCGACGGACGAGAACGAGGTCTTCTACGAACAGCTGCTGGAGAAGTTCGAGTAGCACTGACTCGGATACTCGTTTCACGTCTCGGTTTCGCTTGTTTGCTCACCAGCTGATCCGTCGATGGCAATACCCGATGCAAATGAGGGACCGCACCGCCCCGCATCGGCCACGAGCCTCCCCAGCCGACTGCGCTCCTCGGTCGTTCGCCTTCGGCTCACTCCCTGCGGTGCTCATCCCTCGCACGGGCGTTTCGCGCCGACCGCTCCGCACCGCAGCCACCGCCGCGGAAGATCGTCGTGTTCGTGATGATTTCGAGGGCGGTGCGGTGGACGGGCGATAGGGGCGGGGAGACCGTCGTCTATATAACGGATGCCACACAATCACAGCCCATGCCGGAATGCCAGAACTGTGGTGCGTTCGTGACGGCGGCCTATGCGCGAGTGTTCACCCCGAGCGGCATCGACGAACCACGCGTCTGTCCCCAGTGTGAAGACAAGATCCGCGACGGGGCGAAGGTCAGACAGGCGCGCTCGACACGGCGGAGTTAGAGCTCATTCTCGGCGGGCGTCCTCGACGAACCCGCTCGCTTTCTCGAAGGCGGACGTACAGGCCTCCTGGCTCCGAGCCTCGGCGGTGATCCGAACCAGCGGCTGGGTTCCGCTCGCCCGGATCAGGAACCAGCCCTCGTCGAGGTCGGCCCGGACGCCGTCGAGGGTTCGCACCTCCTCGAACGCCTCGTCGACGCGTTCGGCGACGCGTTCCATCACCCCTGTTTTGTCGGCGACCTCGATGCTCTCGCGCGCTATCGGGTAGGTCTCGATCTCGGCCACCCGGTCGTCGAGCGAGCGCTCGGCGGCGAGTGCGGCCAGTCTGCAGGCGGCGAGCGGGCCGTCGGGACACAGCGTCTGGTTCGGCCAGATCCACGCGCCGGAGGGCTCCCCACCGAAGACGACGTCGGGGTCGGTCGCCCGTTCGGCGACGAAGCCGTCGCCCACGCGCGTGTACGTCACCGTGGCTCCCAGGGGTTCGAGCGCGTCCGCGACCGCGAGGCTGGTGTCGACGGGCGCGGCGACCTCGGGGTTCTCGACCTCGCTCTCGCGGACCGCCTCGCGCGCGAACAGCGCGAGGAGCACGTCGCCCGAGAGGTACGCGCCCTCGCCGGTGGCGGCCCGAAGCCGGTCGGCGTCGCCGTCGTGGGCGATCCCCACTTCTGCGTCGGTGGTCTCGACCAGCGCCCGGAGCGACTCGCAGTTCTCGGCCGTCGGTTCGGAGGGTCGACCCGGAAACGCGCCGTCGGGCTGGGCGTTGAGAGTCTCGACCTCGCAGCCGAGCGCGGTGAGCGCGGCCACGCTGACCCCGCCCGCACCGTTCCCGAGGTCGACGACCACCGAGGGCGGGTCGTCGATCGGGACCGCTTCGTGGAGCGCCTCGACGTGGCGCTCGCCCGCGTCGATCTCGATGCGGTCGCCGAGGTCGTCCCAGTCCGCCGGCTCGAACGCTTCCTCGCGAATGCGCTCGGCGATGCGGTTCTGGTCCTCGCCCGTGAAGGCTTGCCCACTGGGCTGCCAGAGTTTGAGGCCGTTGTCGGGTGCGGGGTTGTGGCTCGCGGTCACCGAGACGCCCGCGTCGGCGTCGTGCCACCCGACCGCGCGTGCGACGGTCGGGGTGGCGGCGAGCCCCGCGTCGAGGACGTCGGTGCCCGACTCGCGCAGCCCCGCCGTCAGTGCACCGACGAGGAACGACCCGCTCTCGCGGGGGTCGCGCCCCACCACGACGCGGTCGGTATCGACCCCGAGTGCGCGCCCGAGCGCGAGTGCGAGCTCCGCGGTGACCTCGGTGCCGACCGGACCCCGAATGCCGCTGGTGCCGAACATACCGGGCGAACGCGCGACCCGACCAAAAAAACGCCGCCTGATGGACGCTCACGGGAATCGCCGGGCGGCCGTTTCGTCTCCGTTCGGGAACGGTTCACAAATGATCGGCCACGGGGAAACATTATATACACCGTCTTTGTCTTCGACATAAGATGGAGTTTCAGTTACGATCGAGACAGTCATTAGCTATTCTCGCCGTCGCGGTCGCGATGGTCGTCGCCGTCGGCGCGCTCGCCGGCGGCGTCACCGGCCAGGCGAGCGGCACGACCCAGGCACCCGACCTCCAGTCGGTCGATGGGTTCGAGTACGATGCCAGTAACAACACGACGAACGTGACGTTCAGCTTCGACGAGGAGGTCGACCTCACGAGCAGCGGCGGGAACTTCAGACTCGTCCCGACCGACGGGGGCACGGACGTCGGCGGGCAGAACGCCGGGGCCAACGGGACCACCGTCGCCGTCGAGTACAGCGGGCAACTGACCGAGAGCGACATCGCCCGCGGCGTGGTGAAGAAGAACACCGTCAAGGTGTCGGGTGGCGGTGACGAGACGAACAACCCGACCCAGGCGGCCGACGTCTCGAACGACGGCAACTCCGCCGATCCGGACCTCGTGAACGTCACCGTCAACGAGAGCACCAACAGCCTGATCTACGCCTTCGACGAACCCGTCAGTGTCGAGAGCGACGGCGGGTTCGAAGCCTCCGCCGAGAACGCGACGACGATGGGGAGCAGCGTGGCGACCGACTCGCTCGCCACCCCGAAACTCGTGAACGTCACGTTCGACCAGTACGACGTCTCGGAGGTCGTCGGCGCGTCGGTGACCGAGGGAACGGTCTCGAACACGAGTGACAGTGACCGGACGAACTCGCTCGACGGGGTGACGGTGAGCAACGAGTCCCCGCCCGCGTTCAGCAAGTGCGGGACCGGGAGCGGCACGGACGACACCGGCGACGCCGGCAACGCGAGCGGCCCGACCGCCGCGCCCGACCTCGTGCAGATAGACAACGTCACCTACCGGCAGAACCCCGAGGACACCAACTGTCAGACGCTGGTCGAGTTCGACTTCGACGAACCGGTGAACACCCAGGGCGGCGCGGGCAACTTCCAGCTGGTCCCGATCGACGGGGGCCAGACCTACGACGGCAACAACGAGATCGTCGGGGAACGGACGGACACCACCTCCCTCACGGTGCCGTTCGACGGCCGTATCGACCCCTCGACGATCGCACGCGGGTTCGTCGACGCCAACACCGTTCGGACGCAGGGCGAGAACGATACGACCCTCAACCCGAAGCAGGCCGCGGACCTCAACAACGACGGTAACACCGAGAACCCCGACCTGGTGAGCATCACCCGGAGTAGCGCCCCGGACGGCGCGCTGCTCTACGAGTTCGACGAGGAGGTCGGTGAGGTGGGCGACACCAGCGGGTTCAACTTCTACGACGGCACCGGGACCGAGACCGACGCCCAGGAGGTCGCGACGACCGACGACCCGAGCGTGCTCTCGGTCTCCTTCGAGGAGGGAGCCAACGTCTCGACGGCCGCGGTCGGCGGCTCGGTCGATGCGAACGCCGTGGTCGGGACCGATACCGAGCGTAGCGATGGCGACGTCAACCAGCCCGACGAGGTGGAGATCAGCGGGAACGAGTCGATCCAGTGTGGGAACGCGACGACCGTCGAGAACGGCTCCGGGCCGACCGCCGCGCCCGACCTCGAAGCCATCGACGGCTTCTGCACCGGGAACCTGGCCTCGATCAACGGCCAGCAGACGTTCGTGAACTTCACCTTCGACCAGCCGGTCGACATCGTTGGTGGCGCGGGCAACTTCCAGCTCGTGCCGGTCGACAGTACGACCATCGGGAACCAGCTCTACGACGGCCAGGGTGAGGTCGTCGCGGGCAACGGGACGAAGACGGTGACCGTGGCGTTCGCCGAGAACGTCACCCGATCGGACGTCGCCCGCGGCTTCGTCGACGCCGGCACCGTCGCGGCGGTCGACGGACAGAGCCCGCCGACGAACCCGAAGCAGGCGGCCGACGTCTCGAACGACGGTAACACCGCGAACCCCGACCTCGTGTCGGTCTCGCCGGGCGGCACGGACCAGCTCCGCTTCGAGTTCGACGAGGAGGTCTCGGAACCCGGTGACACCAGCGGCTTCAACTTCTACGACGCGAACGGGACCGAAGTCGACGCCCAGAACCTGAATCAGACGAACGACTCGTCGGTCATCTCGGTCTACTTCGAGCCCCAGGCCAACGTCTCCGAGGAGGCGGTCGGCGGGTCGGTCGACGCGAACGCGGTGGTCGGAACCGAGACGACGCGGGAGGACGGTGACGTGAACCAGCCCGACGAGGTCGAGCTCGACGACAACGGGTCGGATCTCGCGCCGATCGGCAACGCGACCGATCCGCCGACCGACCCCGACGGGGACGGGAAGTACGAGGATGTCAACGGCGATGGAAGCGTGACGCAGGCGGACGCACAGGCGCTCTACGACAACCTCGATTCCCTCAGAGGGAACACCGCGTTCGATTTCAACGGTGACGGTAGCGTGACGCTGGCCGACACCCAGGCACTCTACAGCGAATCGGTCGGCAACTGACCCAGACAAGACACCAATGATTCCGAAGCTACACCGACGGCGGAAATCTATCGTTAGCATCGCGCTCGCGGCACTCCTTCTCGTATCGGCTGGGGCCGCAGTGACGTTCACGGCCAGCGCGGCCGGCGAAACGACGGTTTCGCTGTCGCCGACGGAACGAAGCGTCGAATCGAACGAAACGACCACCTACGCGGTCGTCGTCGAGAACACCGACGAGGGTATCGGGACCACCGACGCGAGCATCAGCATCGACGATCCATCGGTCGGGTCGATCACGGGCGTCTCGCTCGCGGGGACGCCAGCGAACAGTGACACAGATATTGCCAGCGACGGCTCTACGGCGTCGTTCGAGGCGAACTACTTCGCCAACGCGCTCGGTGACGATCCGGACGGCGTCACGATCGCCACCGTCACTGTCGAAGGAAACACCGCCGGATCGACGGACCTCTCGGTCGACGTGACCGAGATCAGCGATTCGAACGGTGAGATCTACACCGTGACGGGAACCGAAGGCGCGACGCTCCAGGTCGATGGTGGAACGGAGACCACCACGGCGACGGAGACAACGACTGCAACCTCGACGGCGACCGCAACGGCGACTGAAACCGCCACGGCAACCGAAACACCGAACGAAACTACGACTGCAACCTCGACGACCACCGAAACGGCAACTGAAACCACCACGGCAACCGAAACACCGAACGAAACCACGACTGGAACGTCGACGGCGACCGAGACGACGACGAGTACCCCGACCACCGAGACGGAGACGACCGGACCGACGGCAACCGAAACGACGGAGACCACAACCGCCACGTCGACGGCAACCTCCACGACCGGAGCCCCGACGGCAACGACGACTTCGACGGAAACCGAAACGGCGACGACCACCTCCACGACCGGGACCACGACAACCGAGACGGGAACGGCCACGGAGACGACGACCGGACCGACGGCGACTGAAACGACCGGAACCGAACCGACGGGAACCGCGACCGACACGTCGACCGCGACCTCAACGACCGGGACGTCGACCACCGGAACGGCGACCGAGACCCGGACGACGACGGTGAGCGGGACGACAGCAACCGAATCGACGGAGACGGACACGACAGCAACCGAATCAGCGGAGACGGATACGACGGCGACGAGCGGAACCACGACCGGGACGACCACCGGAACCACGACGCAGACGACCGCCACGACGACCGCGGTGGGCGGGAACGACTCTGCAGCAGATGAGAACGACTCCGCGACGGACGGGAGCACCACGAACGAAACCGCGGGCGCGGGCGGTGAGGGCGACCAAGCGGCGAACGAGCAGGCCGCGCGCGACGCACTCGCGGGTAGCGGACTCTCCGACGAACAGGTCGACGGGGTCGCGTCGGCGCTCGCCGCGAGCGGGCTGTCGGCCGACCAGCGGACCGCGATCACCGACGCGCTCGCCGGTGACGGTCTCACCGACGAGGATCGCGGGGCGGTCGCCGACGCCATCGCGGACGGGCTCTCCGAGAACGAACTCGTCGCGTTGAGCGAGGCGCTCGACGACGGTGTGCTCACGAACGCCGAACGCGAATCGCTCGACTTCCTCGACCTCGCACCCGACGACGCCGCCTACTACCAGGTCGACCTCGTGACGGGCGAGCCGATCGAGGAGCTCCGGAGCGACGAGGGCTACTACACCTCCGACAGATTGCTTCGGTTCGCCCACGGTGACACCGACGACGGCATCACGCGCGTCTCGGATGGCGAGTTCATCGAGAACGAGTCGGTGGCCGACCGTATCGAGAGCGAGGATATCACCGTGGAGAACGGCACCGCAACGGTGACGGTGACCGTTTCCGAGGGTGATCCGGTCGGTCTGACGCTCGCGAGCTACGAGAAGATCGGGCCGGGCTGGAGCCCCGCGACCGAGGCGAAGCAGACGTTCGTCGACAGCGAGACGCGGACCCTCACGTCGGGAACCCACACGTTCACCGTCGACCTCCCCGAGGGAGCAGACGGCTCGGCGGCGTAGGATAGCGCCGTCGCTCTCGACGTGGCGACGAAAAATTGAAGCGGTCGAACCTTACAGGTCGCGCGGCTGAACGGTCTTTCGGTCGTTCTCGTCGGCGCGCCGTGCGGCGTCGGCGAGCAGCTCCGAGACTTCCTCGTCGAGCGCGTCGTAGAAGTCCGACGAGACGTTCATTTCACTCAGCTCATCCTTGACGGCGGCTTTGACGATCAGGTCTGCCATACACGCCCCACTTCCGAAGGATGATTTATAAAGGTTGCCATAATCGCTCGTTATCGGGCTTCTCGGGCGGGTTCGTGCGCCGTCGACCCCCCGATCCGAGTCGATGGTGAGTTGTGGGTCGGGCACGGACCCCGTCCATGCACGAGACGCTCCGCGCGCTCGCGGCGGGCGAGATCTCGGTCGCCGAGGCCGAATCCCGCCTTGCGGGCTACGCGACAGGCGAGAACGGCCGCTTCGACGCCGCCCGCGAGTCGCGGAACGGGGTCCCGGAAGCGGTGTTCGCCGAGGGAAAACCGCCGGACGCGGTCGCCGAGCTGGTCGCGCTCGCGGTCGAGACCACGGGCCGTGGGCTGGCGACGCGGGTCGATCCCCGGTCCGCCGAGGCGGTGACCGATCGACTTGCAGAGGAGTTCCCCACGGCGATGGTCGAGTACGACGAGATCACCCGCGTGCTCACGGCCCGCGCGGCGGACGCCGAGGTGCCCGCGCTCGACGCGGTTGTCGGTATCGTCACCGCGGGAACGGTGGACGCCGGACCGGCGGGCGAGGCGGCGGCGGTCGTCGCGGCGATGGGGGCGACGGTCGAGCGGTACGACGACGTCGGCGTCGCCGGGATCCACAGGCTGATCGACGAACTCGACGGCCTGCGCGAGGTCGACGTGCTCGTGGTCGCCGCCGGCCGCGAGGGCGCGCTGCCGACGGTGGTCGCGGGGCTGGTCGACGTGCCGCTCATCGGGCTGCCCGTCGCCTCTGGCTACGGCCACGGTGGCGACGGCGAGGCCGCACTCGCGGGCCTCCTCCAGTCGTGTACGGTGCTCTCGGTCGTGAACATCGACGCGGGGTTCGTCGCGGGGGCACAGGCGGGTCTCGTGGCGCGAACGCTCGACGCCGCCCGTCAGGAATGAGTCGCAGTCGTGTACGGGCTACGAGCGCCCGGGAAGGCTATGTACCGCCCCGGACTCGTCGATCACCCGTCGTCGCCGAGGTCGCCCGCGAACGCGCCGACATCACCCGATGAGCCACCACGTCTACATCGTCGAGTGCGCCGACGAGAGCCTCTATACCGGGTACACCACCGACATCGAGCGCCGGGTCGACGAACACAACGCGGGCGAGGGCGCGAAGTACACCCGTGGTCGAACGCCCGTAAACCTCCAGTACGTCGAGACGTTCGACGAGCGGGGACCGGCCATGTCGCGCGAGTACGAGATCAAGTCGCTCTCGCGCGCCGAAAAGCTCGAACTCTGTGGCGAGCGGGCGACGACCTTTTGAGACGGGGCTGAGAGGGGTTCGTATGAACGCGATCTCCTTCGGCACCGACGGCTGGCGTGCGACCCTCGACGTCTTCACGACGCCACGGGTTCGGATGGTCGGCCAGGCGGTCGCCACCACCCTCCGCGAGGCGGGCCACGACGACCCAGTCGGGATCTGTTACGACGCCCGCGAGACCTCGCGCGGCTTCGCCGAGGAACTCTCCCGAACCCTCGCCGCCAACGGTTTTGATGTACTCCTTCCCGACCGCGACCGCCCGACGCCGCTGCTGGCGTGGGCGATCGCCGAGCGCGGCCTCTCGGGCGGGCTGATGGTGACCGCCTCGCACAACCCCTCGGAGTACAACGGCGTGAAGTTCATCCCCGACGACGGCGCACCCGCGCTGCCAGCGGTGACGGACGCGATCGAATCGAACCTCGCCGAGCCCGACCCGCTGCCCGAGGAGGAGTGGGGAACGGTCGAGGAAGTCGAGTTCATGGAGCCGCACGCCGAGCACGCCCTCGACCTCGTGGCCGACTACGCCGGTGACGGGAGTGATATCGACCTCGACGGCCTTCCGGTGGCCTACGACGCGATGTGCGGGAGCGGGCGCGGCGTCACCGACGACCTCCTCTCGCGGGCGGGTGCGACGGTTGACCGGCTGCGATGTGAGCGCCAACCCGAGTTCGGCGGCACCCCGCCGGAGCCGAGCGCCGAAACCCTCGGGGAGCTCACCGAGACGGTACGAAACGGCGACGCGACGCTCGGGATCGCGAACGACGGCGACTCCGACCGGCTCGCGCTCGTCACGCCGAAACGGGGCTACCTCGACGAGAACCTCTTCTTCGCCGCGCTCTACGACTTCCTGCTCGAAGCCAACTCGGGTCCTGCGGTACGCACGGTCTCGACCACGTTCCTGATCGACCGGGTGGCCGAAGCCCACGGTGAAGAGGTGGTCGAGACCCCCGTCGGATTCAAGTGGGTCGCCGAGGCGATGGCCGACGCGGACGCGCTGGTGGGCGGCGAGGAGTCGGGCGGCTTCTCGGTGCGAAACCACGTCCGCGAGAAGGACGGCGTGCTGATGGCGCTGCTCGCGGCGGCCGCCGAGGCCGAGGAACCGCTCGACGACCGTGTGGACCGACTCCTCGACGAGCACGGCGAGATCCACCAGTCGAAGGTCAGTGTGGAGTGTCCCGAGAGCGAGAAGGAGCGGGTGCTCGCGGACCTCGACGGCGCGCTGCCCGACAGCGTGGCGGGCGCGGACGTCGCGAACGTCGTGACCGAGGACGGCTTCAAGATCGTGCTCGACAGCGGTGCCTGGCTCCTCGTCCGCCCCAGTGGCACCGAACCCGTCCTCCGAGTCTACGCCGAGGCCGAGAGCGAGGAGCGGGTCGCGGAGTTGCTCGATGCGGGTCGCGACCTCGTCGAACCGCTGGTCTGAAGCGGATCCGCTCTTTTCAGAAGCAAATCGCCCTGAGCGACGCGATTCCCGTTCTCGGCGGTTCTCAGTCGTAAATCACATGTAGCGATATCAATTCGGGGAGCGAACGGTAAGGCGAGTTGAGAACGCGTCTTGGGAGACCGGGATTCAGGGAGGAGGTATCGACGGGATTCAACGCTTATCCGCGAGGACCGCCTACTGAGCACCTATGGCAACCGATTCAGACGTTCATCCGTCACGTGAGAACGGGCTCCGAGCGGTCATCGAGAACGACGAGCCCGCGCTCGGGGTGCTCGACGACCTCTACAGCCCGGAGATGGTCGAGATATACGGCGACATGGGGTTCGACTTCGTCTGGCAGGACCTCGAACACGCCGGTCCGGCCCCCACGGACGCAGCCTCGCTCGCTCACCTGCTCCGGGCTGCCGACGCCGCCGATACCGAACTCCTCGTTCGGATCCCGGAACCGGACCCGGCAACGGTGCACAAAGTGCTCGACACCGGGGTTCGCAACGTGTTCATCTCGCACGTCGAGACCGCCGCGGACGTCGAGAGAGCGGTGAAGGCAGCCCGATTCACCTACGACGGCGACCCCGGCGGCCGTGGGTTCGCGAACCCACGGGCCAGTCGGTGGGGTGGGGCCGACGAGTACGTCGAGACCGAGGACCGCGAGATCATGGTCGGGGTCACCATCGAGGAACCGGCCGCCGTCGACGACATCGAGGGGATCCTCGCCGTTCCGGAACTCGATTTCGTCTTCGTCGGCCCACTCGATCTCGCCGTCGCGATGGGCCATCCCGGCGACGTCGCCCATCCGGACGTGCAGGAAGCCGTGGATAGGGTGGTCGAGGCGGCCCGAGAGGCGGACGTGACCATCGGTGGTCTCGGGTTCGGCGAGGACGACGTAGAGGAGAAGATCGCGGACGGCTATCGGATCCTGCACGTGGGGAGCACTACTGGCGCGGCGAGGGAGGCCCTGGAGTCGTGGCCAGCGGCGTTCGGTTCCCGATGAGCCGCGCACACGCGTCGCCGGTTCCCCGCTTCGAACCCGAGTGAGAAGGGATCGCGTCGAAGCCCGCGGACCTATCGGTTGTCGTACTTCCAGTTGTCGATGGGGACCTGACCGCCGTCGACACGGAGCTCGTGGCCGTTGACGTAGTCCGAGGCCGGCGAGGAGAGGAAGGTCACGGCGTCGGCGACCTCCTCCGACTCGGCGTACCGACCGAGCGGGTTGAGCTCCGTGATCTGCTCGTGGGTCTTCTCCGAGAAGTCCTCGACCATCCGGGTGTTCGCCCAGCCCGGCGCGACGGCGTTGACCCGCACCCCTTCCCGCCCGAGTTCGAGCGCGAGGCTCTTCGTGAGCCCGAGCGCCGAGAACTTCCCGACGTCGTACTCGGGGGACATCCCGACGCCGTTCTTGGTGTGGATCGAGGTGATGTTGACCACTTTCCCGTAGCCCGCTTCGACCATGTCGTCGACCACGGCGTTGATGCAGTTGATCGACCCCCAGAGGTGGACGTCGAGGTTGAGCTGGAAGCGGCTGTCGTCGTCCTTTTCGAGGAACGGGCCCGCGTCGCCGACGCCGGCGTTGTTGACCAGGATGTCGATACTTCCCAACTCGTCGACGCCCTCGGCGACCATCGCGTCGACCTCGTCCGCGTCGCTGACGTCGGCGGTGACGGCGACCGCCTCGCCGCCCGCGTCGGTGATGAGCTCGACCGTCTCTTCGGCGGGTTCCGCTTCGAGGTCGTTGACCACGACCGACGCGCCGTGGGCGGCGAGGTCGCGTGCGATCGCTCGGCCGTTCCCCCGGCCCGCGCCGGTCACGAGCGCCGTCCGTCCGCTGAGGTCGGTGTCCATGTTCCTCTCGGGATGGAGCCCCGTCGCCATTGGCCCTTTCGGACCCGTCGGGTTCCGAACCGCCGATGGCTATTTGCGGCGGGCCGTCGAACCGCAACTATGTCAGTACTGGACGAGTTCTCGCTGGAGGGACAGCGCGCGGTGGTCACGGGTGCCGGTCGCGGGCTCGGCAACGTCATGGCGACCGCCTACGCCGAGGCGGGGGCGGACGTCGCCATCGTCGACGTGGACAGCGAGACGGCCGAACGGGCTGCCGACGAGATCGCCGAGCTGGGTGTCGAGACCACGTCGGTCACGGCCGACGTGAGCGACGAGGCCGAGGTCGAGGCGATGACCGAGACCGTCGTGGACCGGTTGGGTGGGATCGACATCCTGCTCAACAACGCCGGTATCGTCTCGAACACCCCCGCCGAGGAGATGCCCGTCGACGAGTGGCAGGCGACGATGGACGTGAACCTCACCGGCGTCTTCCTCTGTTCGAAGCACGTCGGTCGCCACATGCTGGAGCGCGGGTCGGGAACCATCGTCAACATCTCCTCGATGTCGGGGCTCGTCGCGAACCACCCCCAGCCCCAGATCGCCTACAACGCCTCGAAGGCCGGCGTTATCATGGTGACCCGCTCGCTCGCCTCCGAGTGGGGGGACCGTGGGGTCCGAGTGAACTCCATCGCGCCGGGCTACATGCGAACCGACCTCGTCGAGGACGTCCTCGAAGAGGACCCGGAGATGGCCGAGACCTGGCGGGAGTACACCCCGATGGGCCGGCTCGGGAAACCAACGGAGCTCGGCCCGGTCGCGGTGTTCCTCGCGAGCGAGGCGTCCTCGTTCATGAACGGGGAGATCGTCTCGTTCGACGGCGGCTACACCGTCCGCTGAACGGGCTCGACCGTCGGGAGACGCACCGATATTCGTCGACGAGGCTCGGCGGTCCACGTCGCCGAGCGAGGGGTTCATCTCTGCAGAACACGGTATCAGCAGTATGGGGAAGCAAGCCCGATACGCGGTGAAGTCGGTCGAGACCGCGTTCAGGATCGTCGACGCCCTCAAGACGTTGAACGGGGCCGGCGTCTCCGAACTGGCGGCCCACCTCGATATCCCGAAGAGCACGGTCCACAACTACCTGAGCACGCTGGTCCAGGAGGAGTTCGTGGTGAAGGAGGGGTCCTCCTACCGGGTCGGGATCCAGTTCCTCGAATACGGGGCCTACGCCCGCTCGGAGCTCGACATCTACGAGATCGCGAAACCCGAAACCGACCGGCTCGCCGAATCGACGGGCGAGCTGGCGAACCTGATGGTCGAAGAGCACGGCCGCGGGTCCTACCTCTATCGGGCGCGCGGGGAGGACGCAGTCCAGGTCGAAGCCCACGTCGGAACGCGGGTGCCGCTCCACACCACGGCGCTCGGCAAGGCGATCCTGGCCTACCTCCCGCCCGAACGCGTCGATGAGATCGTCGACCAGCACGGCCTGGCACCGGCGACCTCGCGAACCGTCACCGACCGCGACGAGCTCGACGAGGAACTGGCGGAGATACGCGAAGCGGGCGTCGCGTTCGACGACGAGGAACGCCTCGCGGGCCTCCACTGTGTCGCCGCCCCGATCCTGAGCACTGACGACCGGATCCTGGGTGCGCTGAGCGTCTCCGGCCCCTCGAATCGGATCCAGGACGAGCGCTTCACCGAGGAACTCCCGCGGAAGGTGCTGGAGACGGTCAACGTCATCGAGCTCAACGTCACGTACTCGTAAGTCGGGATCGCGGGTATTCGACCCGCACACGTCGCGTCTCGTCGTTCGAGTCGCGTCAGGTACTTTTCGACCGGAGTTCACGAACGGGCTTCCGAGAGCCGGAGCTCCCGTTGATTCGTCGTCGGGATCGTTCGAGACGACGATTTTGTATCTCAACATGAAATTTATGGATGTACGCCGGACAGGGGTCGATCGGCGCTGCAATCGCTCTCGCGTATCTCGTCGAGGGGATAGCGGAGCATATCGAAAAGGCGAGCAGCTGACCCTCTAGCAGCAGTCACACCCGTCGCGACGAGACAACGGTTATAGTTCGATCGTCCGAATAGTCTGGTATGGTCCGTTCGAAGCTAGCGGAAACACCGGTCGGAGAATGGATACTTCCCGGACTCGTCGGACTCGCACTCGTTCCGATCGTGTGGATAGCATCGAGCCAGCTGCTCGACAGAGTACCGGGACCAGCCGTCGCTCTCACGAATCAGATCGGTGAAGTCAGCGTGGTGCTGCTCACCGGAGTGCTTGCTATGGCGCTGGCAACGGGGCTGATCGTTGGGATCGGCGAGATCGACCGACGGGTTCGTCGGAACGCGTAGTTTCACGGTCTGCCGGACGTGCGTTCCCGTCGGGAGAGCGAGAGCGTGTACAGGAGCGGCAAGCGATTCGTGGCCGTTACTCCCGTGAAAGACGTCGTGCGACGGTTCTTCTCCGTCGCGTTTGTCCGTCTGTCGTGTTCGAGCTTCAGCGCTCGCACCGGCCCCGGAGTCGGTCGGGGTCGGCGGTCGGTCGGGAGACGAAGCCGAGCGCGTCGTAGAAGGGCCGGACCCGGCGGTCGAACTCGACGACGAGCGGTCCGTCGACGGCGTCCGTTGCGGCGTCGACCAACCGAGTGCCGATACCCTGACCGCGGCGTGACCGCCGGACCGCGATCGCGTCTATTTCGTCGTCGGCGAGGACGCACGCCCCGAGAACTCGACCGTCGACCGTCGCGACCAGCACCCCTCCCTCCGTGATCCGCTCGCCGACCCGGTCGGCGTCCACCGCGAGCAACGCGCCGTCGAGCACGCTCATCACGTCGGGGAGTTCGGCGGGCCGGGCAGAGCGAACTTCCATCCCCTCACCCACCCTTGACGAGCCGGAGCACCCGTACCGAGTCGGCCTCGACGGTGCCGTCGTCGGGCACCGGTCGGTCGTCGACCAGCACCGTGGCCTCGTGGCGATTCAGTCCGACGGCGGCGAGCAGGTCGGCGTAGGTTTCGTGGTCGTCGAAGGGTACCTCGTGGGTATCACCGCCGACGACGTCGACCCGAACCATACCCGTGCCTGTGGACGGGCGGGCTTGAGGCTGTCGAGCGGCGGTGGCGTCTCGGGTGGCTTAAGGGTGGCCCGGCCGTCCCCCACGCATGAGCGAGGCCGAAGCCCGTGGCCGGGGCGAGATCTGGATCGAGAAATACCGCCCGCAGCGGCTCTCGGCGGTCGCCGGCCACACGGACATCGTGGGCCGGCTCGAAAGCTACGTCGCGCAGGACGACCTCCCGCACCTCCTGTTCACCGGGCCGGCGGGGGTGGGCAAGACCACCTCCGCGATGGCGATCGCCCGCGAGGTCTACGGCGACGACTGGCGCGAGAACTTCCTCGAACTCAACGCCTCGGACGAGCGCGGGATCGACGTGGTGCGCGACCGGATCAAGAACTTCGCGCGCGCGAGCTTCGGCGGCTACGACTATCGGATCATCTTCCTCGACGAGGCCGACGCGCTCACGAGCGACGCGCAGTCCGCCCTCCGCCGGACGATGGAGCAGTTCGCGAACAATACGAGATTTATCCTCTCGTGTAACTACTCGAATCAGATCATCGACCCGATCCAGTCCCGCTGTGCGGTCTTCCGGTTCGGACCGCTCGACGGGGACTCGGTCGCGGAGTACGTCCGCCGGATCGCCGAGGAGGAGGGTATCGAGGTCACGGAGGAGGGCGTCGACGCGCTCGTCTACGCCGCCGACGGCGACATGCGAAAGGCGATCAACGGACTCCAGGCCGCCGCGACGACGGGCGAGACGGTCGACGAGGAGGCCGTCTACGCGATCACGGCCGCGGTCCGTCCCGAGCAGATAGAGACGATGGTGACGACCGCGCTCGACGGCGACTTCACCGCTGCGCGCGCAAAGCTCGACGACCTGCTCACCGAGGCGGGCCTCGGCGGGGGCGACGTCATCGACCAGCTCCACCGCTCGGCGTGGTCGTTCGACCTCGACGACCGCGCGACCGTCCGCTTGCTCGAACGCGTTGGCGAGACCGACTATCGGATCTCCCAGGGCGCGAACGAGCGCCTCCAGCTCGAAGCCCTGCTCGCGTCGCTCGCGCTCGAAACCCAGTAGTCAGTTCCCGTTCTCGACGGCGGTTTCGACACCCTCGTCGCTCACTGCGACGCCAACCGCACAGACCGCGTGTTCGAAGTCCGCGTCGTAGGCGGTCCGTGCCGCTTCTTCGGCGTTCTTGACCGCGAACTCGAACGACTCGGGGTGATCCTTCTCGTAGGTCGCCACGAGCGTCGGCTCGGTGACCCGTTCGACGACGAGCGCGTCACGGCGGACGATACCGAGATAACTCTCGTCCGCGCCGACGACACCCGCCACGCGGGGGGTGTCGTAGTCGTCCTTCTCGAAGTCGAGCGCGAGGAGCGAGAGCGCGAGCGCGTCGCGCGCGGGGTAGCCGAGTCCGAGTTTTTCGGCGATAGGGTCGGTGTGCGAGCCGTTGCCGACGACGACCCTCGACTCCGTGGGGCGCACGCAGTTGTAGGAGACGTAGGGGTTGTCGGTTGCCTCGGCTTCGCTGGTGGGAACGACGGTGAGATCGCCCTCGCGTTCGATGACCTTCCGGTTGGGGAACGACCGTGAGGAGACCCGATAGGCCCCGATTCCAGGCCCGACGACGACGAAGCGTCCGATGTACATGGTCGCGTTCGGAGGGTGGAGTGCAAGTAGCCATCGAAGTAGGCGGAGCTACCGTCCGCGCCGGGCGAGCGCGACGATGACGACGGTCGACGCCAGGAGGGCGGCGTTCAGGAGGACCACCGGTTCGGTCGCGTTCGCCGCGGCGAACGAAGCGAGGTCGGCGAGCGCGCTGGGTAGCACGGTGGCCGCACCGAGGAGGAAGACGAACCCGAGATACGCGACGACCGCCCCGCCGACGAGTCGAAGCGTGTCCATCGTCCGTGCTCGCGTCGCCGAACGGATGATTCTACCGGCGTTTCGACGGCGATCTCGGTCGGAATGAGAGTCGGTCCGCGGTCGCTTCCAACAAGGATAAGTAGCGACTCGCACAAGTGACGGGTACAGTCCCATGGGGTAGCGGCCAATCCTGAAGCCTTCTGGGGGCTTCGACCCAGGTTCGAATCCTGGTGGGACTACTCGAACTTCTACGCTCTCGAAACGTAACAGCGGTGCTCAACGGAACGGTGTATGGGTAGTAGTGCTCGAAGAGGGATCCATTAGTCGTCCAGCGGCCTCAGTTGACCGACCCACCGATAGCGCCACCGACCGCGCTCGGGATCGCGGTGAGGAACGCGATCAGGACGCCGACGGCCAGGACACCGCCGCCGAACAGCGCCCCAAGCCCCGAGGATCCGAAGGCGAGGCCGAGCAAGGAAATGGCAATACCCGCGAGAATTGCGACGATGACCCCGCCGAGCGCGCCGGAGAGCAGCGAGTGCCACGCGCCCTCCCTAGCACCGTGGTTGGTGAGATACGCCGAGATGAGACCCGCGAGGAACCCGGCGATGACCGTCCCGAGCCCCGGAAGCGCGAACGCGACGACCCCGAACACGACCTGGAAACCGAACCCGATACCGACCGAGCGCCAATCAGTCATTGAACAGTCGATACGTGTGTCCGGCCACTGAAACCGGTACGGCTTGCGACACCTGTACCCGTAGCGATTGGTCAAGGTCGTCGAGTAGTGGTCACGGACCAGGTGGCTACAGGTGTTAACTGAGTCAAGCACTCTCGCCCGAGGATCTAGTCGAACCGATAACTCGACCAAGATTCGAATCTTAGAATCCCACCACTTGATGGAACTATTCGAACTTCTCCTTCATCAAATCTCACATATCTTAGAGGTCAAACTGCTGTGCATACAACCTATTGTCGATGATTCTGTATAAAGATTCTCCATCGAGGATTCTGTACAAATCCCGAGAGCTCAAAGAAATGACCTCAAGATCGTCATCGGAAACAGTGGTTGCCCTCATCGCGTCAGTATCAGAATCTTCTCCTGAGATACCGTTCCAAGAAACAACAATGCCCAAAGTAGATTTTGTGTCACGCAAATTCCCTATTAGTTTATCAACTCCACCGACAGCCATGCTCTGGTTTCTATTCTTACACTCTATAAGTACAAACCTCGAATAATAGCTAAATAGGCTTTTCCTAGATGCGGTATGCTCCAAAATAAGATCTATTTCTCTACTCTTTGTTCTCAGGTTCCTGTCCCGAATCACGACATCTTTCATTCCATCAAATAGGAATGCTACGACATCCTCAAGTGCATCTCCCTTTTCATTCGCTGTCGACGCATTATAGGCACTATATAGTAGATCAGCGTAGTTGTCAATATTTAACTCAAAGTTGTCTGTTTGAACAGTTGCTCTATACTCGGGTGTGATCTCAGAGTCGGCAAACAACCATCGCGTGAGCTTGGTTTGATTCGGATGATGTCCTGGGGGAAAGTTTTGAGATTGACCTGTAGGAAGATTATCTGGGGGAGAAAGGAGATCGTGGAGACGTTTTATGTCATCTTTCGATATCTCTGATATTTTCACTATTTCTCCGGGATTTAGTGGGTCAACAGGGGGTTGAGAAATGAGTAGGTGTTCCTTAGATAAGCCGACTGTGTACTCAGCATTGGTAGAAATCGCAGCTGCGTAGAGTACTTCCAGATCTGGTTGAGGGTTCGAGAAAGTTTTGATTGTGAGGTACGGTGGTGCGGTTATGGTTTCGGCAACAGATGCATCAAAATAGATCTCGCTTCTCTTTATTATGTTTCGAGCAATAGGGTTTGTCCTGAACCTCAGATCTAGAAACACATTGTCACCTCCGTATCCTAATATATCTAGTAATTCTATCGCAACTTGCTGAAGTTGTGACTCGTCATGATCAGTATCAATACCGGGCACATAGTCATCTGATTCTAGTGATTTGAAAAATTGAGTGAGTGAATCTTGCGATTCGCGCGACGGCATATATACCCGAATGATGTGCTATGACAAAATAGTATCCTATGAAAGAAGACTACCGAGTTCGTTCACCAGCAGCGCGATGAACAGCAGAGCACTCACGACCAGTAGCGAGTTGAACACCGGGCCGTTCCTGTCGGCCGGGTTCACCCGGTCGGAGTTGAGGAGGACGAGCAGCGAGATAGCCAGAAACGGCATGAAGACCGCCCCGAGCGCGCCGTAGACGATGATGATGAAGACGGGCTGGCCGAGGAAGTAGAGCAGCATCGGCGGGAACGTCAGCCAGAGCACGTAGAACTTGTAGGCGGTCGTCTCCCGGAGTTGGCTCTCCTCGGTCGGGCCGCCGGTGAACCGACCGACGAAGTCGGCGAAGAGATACGAGACGCCGTGCCAGGTCCCGAGCACGGAGGTGAACGAGGCCGCCCAGAAGCCGATCAGGAAGGCGTACCGGAGGGCGGGGTGGAGCTGGTTGCCGAGGTTGGCGGCCAGCGTCAGCAGGCCGTCCTCGCCGGAGACCGAGGCCCCGGTGCCGTAGAGCAACGCCGCGCTCATGATTATCAGCGCGATCACGAAGATCCCGGTGATGATGTAGGCCGAGGCGGCGTCGCGGCGCATGACGGGGATGTAGCGCGAGCCCTCCCACTCCTTCTCGCTGAGCCAGTAGCCGTAGGAGGCCATCGTGATCGTGCCGCCGGTGCCGCCGATGAGTCCCAGCGCGTAGATCGTCGAGCCCTCGGGGAGGGCGGGGAGCCCGGTCGCGATGATGTCGCCGAGCTGCGGGAGGACGAAGACCGCAGCGCCGACGACGGTGACCACCATCAGCGAGATGAAGGCGGTGATGATGTCCTCGAAGACCTCGTAACGGTTGGCGAGCACGAGGACCGCGCCCGCGATGGGATGGACGACGACGTAGACCCAGAACGGGATCCCCGGAAAGAGGGCGTTCGCGGCCAGCGCACAGGACGAGCTCGCGGCGGCCCCGTAGACGAACCCCCAGAGGAGGGAGTAGCCACCGAAGAAACCACTCGCCCACCGCCCCAGCGAGTGGATCCCCTCGATTATCGTCCGGTCGGTCGCGAGGTGGTAGCGCCCGACCCCCTCGTTGAGCGCGAACTTGAGGACGATCCCGACGAGGACGGCCCAGACGAAGTTCAGTCCGTACCGGCTCCCAGCGACGAGGCCGGCGGCGAGGTCCCCGGCACCCACGCCGGTGGCGGCCACGAGCAGTCCGGGGCCGAGCAGGGACCACTCCGGGTCGTCGCTCGAGTCGTCGCGTGCGGTCATTCGGGGGGATATTCGGGCGGGGTGTATAAGCTATCCTGTGGCTATCCGGAAAATATCGCGGTCGCCGCGATCGTTGTGATTGATTCCGAGCCGAGCGCTATCCGTCGGTTCCCGGTCCGATGGGAAGGCCACGGTCCGTAGCGGTACAGATCACTTATGTTTATTTTATATGACGACGCACGCCGGGATATGGACTGTCCGCTGTGTGGGGCCACGCTTCCGGCGGCCCGTCCCGGATATCGCGTCGCGCTCAGGGTGGTCGACGGGACGCGTTCGGCGGCATCCGACGACGGGACGACCGACCCCGTCCGCGTCTGTGAGGACTGCTGGAACGGGATCGAGGCGGAGCTCTCGTGAGGGCGAGCGGGCTTTGAATACTGAGCCTTTATTAGGGGGGCTCTCCCCAGGCGAGGCATGGATTGTCCGCTCTGTGGTACGGCCCTCTCTGCAGAACAACCGCACTATTATATCACGCTCAGCGACGGCGAGAGCTCGGCGGACGAACGGGACGTTCGGGTCTGCGAGGAGTGCTGGGAACGGTATCGAACGGCGCTGTTCTGACGAGCGACCGAGCGCGGTCGAGTCGGTGGAATCGATGCGCGGTGGTTTCGCTCAGTGGAACCCGGTCGGTGGGGTCGTCGCGGCCTTGCAAGCAGAAGGCTATAGCGGGTGTGAGATGTACACACACTGATGCGACCGCTCGATGGCTCCGGGACGGACGACCGCCGGTCCGTTCGGGAATGGATCACGTGCCCCTACTGTGAGAACCGCGACGTGGACATCGAGATATGGAACGCGGAGCAGGTGGTCTTCGACTGCGAACAGTGCAACAGCACGGCCACGTTCTCCGTCGGGGAGTGAACGGTTCGCCGACTCGACGAATTCAGTTCCAGGGTGCGTGGTCGGGGTCGACGACCCGGTAGTCGCCCTCGACCGAGTCGATCAGGTCGACGTCCGCCTCGTCGAGTTCGATGTCGCGCGCCGCGAGGTTGTCGCGGAGGTGGTCCTCGCTACTCGCCTTCGGGATCACGGCGACGTTGTCCTTCGCGAGCAGCCACGCGATGGTGGTCTGGGCCGGCGTCGCGTCGTGTTTCTCGGCGACCTCCTCGATCTCGGGGAGGTCGAACACCTCGCCCCGGGCGAGCGGCGAGTACGCCACTAGCCAGTGGTCGTGTTCTTGGGCGTAGGCCACGAGCTCCTCCTGCTGGCAGAGGGGATGCATCTCGACCTGGTGGGCGGCGAGCGGCGCGTCGAGGACTTCGCGGGCCTCGTCGAGGAGCTCCGGGGTGAAGTTCGAGAGCCCGATATTGTGGGCCTTGCCGGCCTCGTAGGCCTCGTCGAAGGCGGGGAGCACGTCCTCGTGACCGTAGATCCCGGAGGGCCAGTGGACGTAGAGCAGGTCGACGGCGTCGACTCCGAGCCGGTCGAGACAGCCGTCGATGGCCTCGGGGACCTCCTCGGGTTCGGGCGGTACGTCGACGTGGACCGTCTTGGTCGCGAGGAAGACGTCGTCGCGGTCGACCGACGACGACCGGATGCCCTCGCCGACGCTTTCCTCGTTGCCGTAGACCTGTGCGGTGTCGACGGCGCGATAGCCCGTATCGAGCGCCGTGGAGACGGTGTCGGCCCAGTCGTCGCCCTCGTCGCTCGAATAGGTCCCGAGTCCGAGCCGGGGAAGATCGATCGGCATGGTCCCGTTCGGCGGTCGAACGGTTTGACTCTGGTGTTCGTGGCAGTCCACTAAAAGGGGTGAGTGGCGGCCGTCGTCACCGAGAACCGACCGTTCATTCGGTCCCTGCTCGCACGGGGGAGTGCAATGGTATACAAGAAGGTCACGCTGATCGGAACGAGCCCCGAGAGCTTCGAGGATGCCGTCGACAACGCGGCTCGGGAGGCCACGGACAGCCTCGAGAACGTCTACTGGATCGAGGTCGAAGGATTGAGCGTCGAGGTTGCCTCGGCGGACGGCCACGAATACCAGGCCGAGGTCGAGGTCTCGTTCGAAGTCGAGGGGTAAGGCGACACGAGCGACACGCGGTTCGAGCGCTCCTCAGACGACCTCGATCCCGGCGACCCGCGCGGTGGCGATGTTCTTCGGGTCGTTGTTCGGGTAGTTGACGACGAACCGCCACACCTCACCGGGTGCGAGCGTGTCGCTGCCGACCCAGCCACCGGCGAGCAGCTCGCCGGCGTCGTCGAGAAACTGGATATCGAGCCGGACCTGCTCGATGGCCGACCCCGAGACGTTTCGGAGCCGGCCGACGACCGCCGGCACCCCGGTGTACTGGCTCGCGAGCGACGCGCCGAACAGCGCGACCCGGCCGTCGGCGTAGAGCGACGCCCGCCGACCGTTGTCGAGTGTCGTCGACCCGCTCGGCTCGGGGACGGGGATCGACCCGTAGGCGGGCCCGTTCTCCGGCCCGTCGCTTAGGAGCGCGTCCGCGCCGAGCATCCCCCCGGTACCGAGCAGCACCGCTCCGCCGGCACCGGTCGCGACGAACGTTCGGCGGTCCATAGCCGGCGTGGGTCGGCCAGCGTGGAAAGCCGTTCGAATCCGTCGCGAGGCGATTCGGCTGCCGAGCGGTGGCGGTTCGGTCGCAGTGGCGCGCGGGAGCACGCGGAACGTGCGACTCGTGCGAGGTCTGCACGAGCGGAGTGAGTGCAGGCTTGGCAGAGCTTTGCTCTGCCAGTGGATGAGCACCGGAGTGAGCGAGCGACGCGAGCGAACGAGGAGCGCAATCGGCTGGGGAGGGTGTGGCTGACGCGGGGCGGTGGCGGTGGCAGTGAAGAGTTAGTGATTGTACCGCGAGCGACCAGCGGGAGCGAGCGGCAGTTTTTAGTCCGCCGGAAGACGTGGTTCGAAACGGCTTCGCCGTTTCGTCATCACGAGAGAGCTTCGCTCTCTCGAACGACTTCGCGTCTTCCGAGCCTTGCTTCGCGATGCTCAGCAAGACAGGTTTTTGGGCGGGGGTTGAGCGCGAGCGAACGGAGTGAGCGAGCGCGATGCCCCCGTCGAAAAAAGTGGAGGGTCAGGCGTTCAACACACGCCGGAGCACGTCGGGTGCGTCGTCGAGCGCAGCGTCGAGGTCGTCGGTGTTGGGACCGCCGCCCTGGGCGAAGTCCGCAGGCCCGCCGCCGCCGCCACCGACCCTGGCGGCGAGCTCACCGACCACCTCGCCCGCGTCGATCCCGACGCCGTCGGGGACCGCGACCACGAACTGCGCGCCGTCCGCGCCGCTCCCGACCACCGCGACCTGCCCCTCCTCGGCCAGCGCGTTCGCCGTCGCGCGGAGCTCGTCGACCGCGGCGTCGAGGCGCTGGATCACCGCCGTCGCGTCGCCGACGTCGACCTCCTCGCCGTCGATGCCGCCCGCGGCGCGCGCCTCCGCGAGTTCGGCTTCGAGGGTCTCGATGCGCTTGCCGCGCGCCTTCCACTCGCCGAAGAAGCGCTCGGCGGTCCCCGGCACCTCCGCCGGCGAGACGTCGAAGGTCTCGGCCGCACCGTAGAGGGCGTCCTCGGTGTCCTGGGTCGCCGCGATGGCCGCCTCGCCCGCCGCGAAGGTCAGCCGTTCGACGCCGTCCTGGACGCGCTCGGTGGAGCGGACCTTGATCGTCCCGATGTCGCCGGTACGCGAAACGTGGGTTCCGCCGCAGGCCTGGACGTCGTCGGAGACGTGGATCAGCCGGATGTGCTCGCCCGGCGGGATCCCGCCCTGATAGAGGTCGAAACCGTACCGTTTCTCGGCGTCGTTGCGGTCGGGCCACTCCGCCGTGACCTGGACGTTGTCGGTGACGAGTTCGTTGGCGCGGCGCTCGATCGCCTTCACCTCCTCGCGGGAGATTCGGTCGTAGTGGTGGATGTCGAGCCGCGACCTGTCGAGGCCCTTCTGCGCACCAGCCTGTCGGATGTGGTCGCCGAGCACCTCGCGCGCGGCGTGACCGACGATGTGGGTCGCGGTGTGGTTGCGCATCAGCTGGCGTCGCCGGCCGGCGTCGATGGTCCCGCGAACGAACTCGCCGGTGCCGGGGTCCTCGTCGGTGTGGTGGACCACGACGTCGCCCTCCCGTCGGACGTCCTCGACGTCGGCGGTGACGTCGTCGGTGTTCAGCGTGCCCGTATCGGCGGGCTGGCCGCCGCCCTCGGGGTAGAAGAGGGTCCGGTCGAGCACCACGTCGTAGCCGTCCTCGCGCTCGAGGACGTCGAGCACCATCGCCTCGAACTCCATACGTTCCTGGTCGTCGTAGTAGCCGAGCTCAGTCTCGGGGAGGTCCGCGATCCGCTCGTCGACCGTCTCGGTCGCCGTCTCGTCGGCCTCGGGGTCGCCGTGACGCGCCGCGACCCGGCTGTAGAAGTCGTCGGGAACCGCGACCTCGGCCCCCTTCTCGCGGGCGATCTCGGCCACCATGTCGGGCTGGATCCCGTGTGAGTCGTAGAGTTCGAGGAGCTCGTCCGTGGGGATCGGTTCGTCGCGGTCGGCGTACTCCTCGGCGAGCTGGCGGACCCGTCGCCCACCGCGTTCGAGGGTTTCCCGATACTTTTCGAGCTCCGTCCGGACGATGTCGCGGATGGTGTCGCGGTTCTCGTAGCCGAGCCGGTCGGCCTGCATGTCGACCAGCTCGTCGAGCGGCGCGTCGATGTCGACGGTGTCACAGAGGCGTTTGGTCCGCCGGAGCACCATCCGGGCGAGATACCCGGTGGAGACGTTCGAGGGGACGATCTCGTCGCCGAGCATGTACGCGAGGGTCCGGCAGTGGTCCGCGACCGCGTAGATGGCTTCGAGGGGTTCGAGGAGCTCCCGAAGCTCGTCGACCTCGACGCCGAGCTGGTCGGCGATCTCGCCGCGAGCCGCCTCCGCGTCCTCGGCCTCGTCGATGTCCATGTGGCCCGAGAGCGTCGCCGCGCGCGTGACGAGTTCCTCCTCGTCGTCGGTGTGGTCGATCCCCGCGTTTTCCTTCAGGAAATCGATCATCTCGGGGTAGATCGCCTCGTAGACGGTCGGCGTCCCCTGGGAGACCCAGGTCCAGCGTTCGAGGCCGTAGCCCGTATCGACGATGTAGGTGTCCATCTTCGAGTATCGGTTGCCGTCCTTCAGTTCGTAGTCGCCCTCGGGGTCCTGCTCCATCGACATGAAGACGAGCGTGGCGAGTTCGACTCCGCGATAGATGACCTCGATCGCCGGGCCGGCGTTGCCGCCGCCGACCCACGGGTCCTCGATGTAGGTGATTTCTTCAACATTTGCCCCCATCGCCTCGAAGAACGAATCGCAGTAGCGGACGGTCTGGTCCTTCCAGTAGACCTCGCCCTCGTAGGCGTACTGGCCGGGGTCGTCGAGGTCCTCCCGTGCGTTGAACGCGGTGTGGGACATCATCTCGAAGGCCATCGTGTGCCGGCCGGTCTTCCCGACGTTGTCGATGTCCTGCATCCGGATGCAGGGCTGGCTGATCGCGAGCGGGTTCGCCGGTGGCGGGCTCTTGCCGGCGGTGACGAGCGGCTGGAAGTCGTAGATCGACGCCTGCGTGAGCAAGACGTCGTCGCGCCAGCGGTTCGCCGCCACGGGGTAGGGGTCGACCCGTTCGTGGTCGTGCTCCTCGAAGAAGGCGAGGAACGCCTCGCGCATCTCCTCTAAACTGTGCGCCTCGTCGAGGCTCCGCTCGCCGATGAAGGCGTACTCGTCACACGGCGGTTCGCCACAGGTCTCCCGGCCCTCGTCGCGCGTCCAGAAGAACGACCCACAGCCCGGACACTCCTTCCGAGTGAACCCCTCCTCCTCGAAATACGCTAATTGGTACTCGGCTTCGAGCGTGCTCATGATACGCAGTCAAACCGGCGTTGGCGTAAAACGGTTGCGTACCCGCTCACGGAAGTGGATTCACCCAGGACGACCCGGTCTCGTCGGTAGTTTTTTCGCGGTATCGATCGGGAAAAACGCAATGGCAATCCGTTTCCGATCGATCCGACCACCGACATCGTGGCGCGAGGCGCTTCTCGTGGGTGCGGTCGCGTCCGCGGTCTACCCGCTGGTCGCGATCGGGTTCGCGTTGGCTGTCGGGCAGGACTTGCGTTTCTCCGGGGGCTTCCTCACGGGCTATCCGACCACCGTCGGTTTTACGCTCGGGACCGTCGGCATGCCGGTCGTCCTCTGGCTCCGATTCGGCTACCGTGGGCCGATAGCGCTGATGAGCCTGGTGCTCGTGTTTCTCACGTTCGTCGCACCGCTCGTGGCTCCAGGAAGGGGCGATGCACCGGCGTTCGCGCTGGCCATCTACTGGGCACCGTTCTACCTCGTGCTCTACGGTGTCTCCGCCGGCGTCGAGTTCTGCTATCGGCGCTGGCGGACGGATCCGGCCGACTGACCCGAGGGACGGTCGGTTCAGAGCGAGTCCTCGACCTCCCGGAGTTCGTGTGCGATCGGTTCGCGTTCGAAGTAGAGGAGTTCGACGGCGACGACGCCGACCGCGAGCGCGACCACCACGACGAACGTGTCGAACTCGGTGCTGAGGAGGTGTGAGAGCAGCGAGACCACCGCCGCGACCGCGCCGACCGCCCCGAACCCGGGGATAACGGTATCGAGGAGCGACTCGCGCTGGGTGAACGCCAGCGCGCTCATCCCGCCGAAGATCGTGATGAACGCGAGCGAGGCGAACGAGGTGATGGCGTCGAGGCTCCCGACGAGCACGAAGGCGGCGGTGAGGAGCCCGAGCACCACGAGGAGGCGCGTCGGTTCGTCGCCGGTCGCGCCACGGAGTCGGTTCGGGAGGAAGTCGTCGGCCACCATCCGTTTCGAGAGCCGCGCGGAGCTGAACAGGGTGGCGTTGAGCGCGCTCGCGGTCGAGAACAGCGCCGCGATGGCGACGAGCACGAAGCCCACCTGGCCGAAGAAGGGCCGGGCCGCGACCGCGAGCGCGGTGTCGGCGTTTCGCTGGATCACCGGGAGGGGAACGAGGTCGGTCGTGACGACGGCGGCCAGCACGTAGAGCCCCGTTGCGGCGGCGATCGCGATGTAAACCGCGTTTCGGACCGTGCGCTCGGGGTTCGCGATCGAGTCCTGGTCGAAGAAGAGGAGTTCCCAGCCCTCGAACGCGACGAACGCGAGGCCGCCGGCGACGACCGGCCCGACCCCGAAGTGCTCGAACCCGGTGACGAGTTCGCCGTTGGTGAAGCCGTAGTAGACGCCGGCGACGCCGAACACGAGGAGGATCGAGACTTTGACGCCGACGAGGAGCTCCTCCGAGCGGCCCGAGGCGTGTGCGCCGGCGGTGTTGAGCGCCACGAAGATCCCGACCACGAGGACCGATATCAGGGGACGGAGCGGCACTCCGGCGACGTTCGCGACCCCGACGAGTTCGGTGAAGTAGCCACCGAAGGCGAAGGCGTAGAGCGACATCGTGCCGACGTAGCCGATGACGAACGTCCAGCCGACCATCCCGGCGAGCGTCGTGCTGCCGGTGAACCGCTCGACGTAGGTCATCGGGCCGGCGTTGCCGCCGGCGAGCCGGTTGAGCCGGACGAACGAGTAGCCCGCACACGCCGCGATCAGCCCCGCGACCACGAACGCGAACCACGCGAGGGTGTCGGCGGTGACCGCGACGACGCCGAACGCCGCGAAGATCCCGCCGCCGACCATCCCCCCGATCGCCATCGAGACCGTCTCCGTGAGGTTCAATCCGCCGTCGGTCATGTCGACTGCAGGTCCGGCGCGGATTTATACGTCCTGAACCCGCCGTCCGACGCGAACCGCGAGCCGTCCCGGCCTCGCACCCCGTGTTGAAGGCCGTGGAGGGTCGAGGGGGAGCATGAACGTCGGCGTCATCTCGGATGTCCACGGGAATCGAGTCGCGCTCGACGCGGTCTTCGACGACATGCCGCCCGTCGACGGGCTGGTGTGTGCGGGCGACGTCGTGGGCTACAACCCCTGGCCCGGTGCGTGCGTCGACCGCGTCCGCGAGCGTTCGATCCCGACCGTGATGGGCAACCACGACCGGGCGACCACGACCGGCACCGCCTTCGGCTTCAACAGCATGGCCGGCGCGGGCGTCGAGTACGCCCGCGAGCAGCTCGACGCCGATCAAATGGACTGGCTCGGGGGGCTCCCGGACGAGCGCACGGAGTTCGACCGGGTGAAGGTCGTCCACGGCCACCCCGACGACCCCGACCGCTACACCTACCCGGACCTGTTCGGCCCCGAGATGCTCGGTGAGGAGGACGTGCTCGTACTGGGCCACACACACGTTCAACACCACGAAACCTACGACGAGGGGATCGTCATGAACCCCGGCAGCGTCGGTCAGCCCCGCGACGGCGACCCGCGGGCGGCGTACGCGATCCTGGACCTCGACGCGATGACGGTCGAGGAGCGCCGCGTCGAGTACGAGATCGACGCGGTCGAGCGCGCGGTGGCCGAGGCGGGGCTGCCCGACGCCATCGGCAGCCGACTCAAAAAGGGACGGTGAGCGGCCGATTCAGTCACGTCGGCTCGAACGGCTCCGGTGACACTCGGCATCGCGCGAGCTCGTTCTCGAATCAGTCGTCGTCGAACTGGGTGCTGAACGCCGCCCCGAACGCCGTGCCGATACCGGCACCGATCGCGAGCCAGATACCGGTCTCGCCGGTGGCGATACCGAGCGCCGCCCCGATCCCGACGCCGAGTGCGATGCCGAGTCCCATTCCCCTCGGGTTCACTGGGCTACCGTCGCCGTTCTCGTCGGATTCGCCGTTCGCGCTGGTCTCCATGTGTGAACTGTCGTGCAGGACGAGAAAAACCTATGCTCGGTGTCGTGGCGCGGGCGCCCTCAGGAGAAAGTCTGCTGGATGATCGACAGCGCCTGTTCGCGGTCGTCCCAGTCGACGAACACCGCGACCGAGGTGGCGCTGGTGATCACGTCGTGGACCGCGATGCGTTCGTCCGCGAGGGTCTCGATCATCCCCTGGACCACGCCCGACTGGGTCGGGAGCTCGCCGCCGGTGACCCGGAGCGCCGCGACCTCCTCGTCGACGGTCACACTAGAGAGCGCGTCCTCGTTGATCACCCGCTCGTGGAGGACGGTCTCGGCCTCGGCGCTCTCGCTGGAGTAGACGTAGAAGGTCACCGAATCCAGCCCGCTGGCCGCCGCGTCGATGTTGATGTCGACCTCCGCGAGCGCGCCCGAGAGCGCCGCGAGAATGCCAGGGCTGTTGCGGATCGCCCGGCCTGCGACGGTGAGACACGCCAGCGGCTCCTCCTGGAGGTCGATCAGGGTCTCGAAGGTGCCCTCGATGTGGGTGCCGCCCTGGAGGAGGTCGCCGTGCTGGTAGTGGACGACGCGGACGGTGAGGTCAGTTGTCTTGTAGTTGAGCGCGCTCGGCGCGATCACCTCCGCGCCGCGGAACGAGAGGTTCCGGAGTTCGTCGACGCTTATCTTCGCCACGTTGCGCGCGCCCTCCACGACACGGGGGTCGCCGGTCATCACGCCCTCGACGTCGGTGACGATCACGACCTCGTCGGCCGCCATGTAGTTGCCGAGCATCACCGCGGTCGTGTCCGAGCCGCCGCGGCCGAGCGTGGTGACCGAGCCCGCGTGGTCCTCGGCGAGGAAGCCGGTGACGATCGGGACCATGCCGTCGAGCTGGTCGGCGAGCGCCTGGGCGCGGCGGGTGGTCTCCTCGACGTCGACCTCGCCCCGCGAGTCGGTGACGACCGGCCAGTGCTCCGACCCGGGTTCGAGGAAGGTCGCGTCGACCCCACGGGCCGAGAGCGCGGCCTTCACCATCCGTGCCGAGGTCCGCTCGCCCATGCTCACGATCTCGGCGCGGTCGGCCTCGTCGGCGTCGAACTGGATCTCCCGGAGGAGGTAGTCGGTGGTCGAACCCATCGCGCTGACGACCACCGCGATCTCGTGGCCCGCCTCGACCGCCGCGGCGACCGAATCCGCCGCTCGGTTCACCCGCGAGCCGCTGCCGAGGCTCGTCCCGCCGAACTTGGCTACGACCCGCATCGTCGACTCCATCGCCCGCAAACCCTCGCTGGCGTGTGAATGTAGGACATGGTTGCCGGTTGGACGGGCCGGGGATAACTGCTTCCATCCGTTCTCCGGTCGGCTGAGGGTTTAAGCGCGCACCGCCCCTCCGAGGACCATGGAGGTTCGCGATGCCGTCGAGGCCGACGCGGAGCCCCTGGCCGCGCTCGCGGACGCGCCCGCCGAGACCATGCGCAACCTCGTCCACGACAGGACCGTGCGGGTGGCCGACGACGGGGGGCGAGTGGTCGGGTTCGTGAGCTTCGACGCCCGGCGCGACGCAGTGCACGTCACGCAGTTCGAAGGGGATCGCGAGGTCGCCGAACGCCTCCTCCGCGAACCCGGCCGGTTCGCCGACGGCGAGGGGATGCCGGTCGAACTCCTCGTCGAGGCCGATCGTGAAGGTCTCCGGGCCGCCGCCCTCGACGCGGGCTTCGAGGAACGCGGCTCCGGGCCGCGGTTCGACGGTGCGGAGACCGTCGCGTTTCGACGCGACCCGTAACGAGCGCGGCTCGCGACCGGAGCGACCGGCGGACGAACGCGCCGTCGGTATCGGTGGATTCAAACCGCCGATCGATGGAGTGTCACACCAATGGTACTCGGCGGGTTGCTCCCGAATTCGCCGCTGGCGAACGTCGTCGTCATCGTCGTCGCGACCGGCCTGATCTGGTTCGGCAGCGGCCGGCTGGAGGAGTCGGCCGGCCGGCTCGGGAGCTACTACGGGCTGCCGGCGGTGGTACAGGGGTCGGTGGTGGTCGCGGTCGGGTCGAGCTTTCCCGAACTGTCGAGCGTGGTGCTCACCGCGCTCGCGGGCTCGTTCGACATGGGGGTCGGGGCGATAGTGGGGTCGGCGGTGTTCAACATCCTCGTGATCCCCGCGCTCGCTGGCCTCACGACCGACGACGACCTCGAAGCCAGCCGGACGATCGTCTACAAGGAGGCCCAGTTCTACATGGTCGCCGTCGCGACCGTCGTGGTGACGTTCGCGCTCGCGGTGATCTACAGCCCGGCCCCGGGGACCGAGCTCGTGGGGCAGATCACCCGCCCGCTCGCGATGATCCCCCTCCTGCTCTACGGGCTCTACCTCTTCATCCAGTATCAGGACGTCAGCGACTACGACGCCGAGGAGACGGGGGAGACGAACGTGCTCCGCGCGTGGGGGAAACTCGTCGTCGGGCTGGTCGTGATCCTCGTCGCGGTCGAGGCGCTGGTGAGCGGGGTCGAGTCGCTGAGCACGACCTTCTCGATCCCGGCGTTCCTCGCGGGCGTGACGATCATCGCGGCGGCCACGAGTTTGCCCGACACCCTCGTGAGCGTGCGCTCGGCCCGCCACGGCGAGGGCGTCACCAGCCTCGGGAACGTGCTCGGTTCGAACACGTTCGACCTCCTCGTGGCGATCCCGGTCGGGGTGTTGATCGTCGGGAGCGCGCCCGTCGACTTCGCGGTCGCGGTGCCGATGCTGGGGGTGTTGACCCTCGCTACGGTACTCCTGTTCACCGCCATGCGAACCGAGCTCTCGCTCACCACGGTGGAGTCGTACACCCTGCTCGCCGCCTACGTGCTGTTCGTGGTGTGGGTCGTGGCCGAGACCGTCGGCCTCACGCACGTGATCAAGACCGTCTGAGAGACCCCGCGTCAGAACTTCTGGATCGTGAGGTCGAGGGTGTCGAGGTCGACGACCGGCGCGTAGCCGACGTCGGGGTCGATGTTGACGCTGCGCTGGAAACCGGTCTGTTCCTGCCAGCAGCCCGAGTTGAGCGCGAGCACGTCGTGGTACTTGCCGTAGCCGAGTTTGTGGACGTGACCGGTGTGGAAGACGTCGGGGATCTCGTCCATCACGAGGTAGTCCTTCTCCTCGGGGGAGATCCGGATGTGACCGCCGTACTGGGGCGCGACGTGGCGCTTCTTCAGGAGCTGATACATCGGTTTGTGGGGCTCCTCGTAGCTGGCTTTCGACTCGGGGAGCTCGGCGATCACCTCGTCGAGGCTCACGCCGTGGTACATCAGGATCTTCACGCCCTCGATGGTGACCATCGAGGGGTTGCCCGAGATCCGGGCGTCGTGGGCGGTCATGATATCCCTGAGTTCCTCGGTGAAACCGGGTTGGGGTTCGGCCAGCCGGACGGCGTCGTGGTTGCCCGGGATCATCAGGATCTCCATGTCGCCCGGCACTTCCTTGAGGTACTCCGAGAAGCGCTCGTACTGCTCGTAGATGTCGACGATGTCGAGCTCCTCGTCCTGATTGGGGTAGACGCCGACGCCTTCGACCATGTCGCCGGCGATCAGGAGGTACTCGACCTCGGCCGCCTCGTCGGTGTGGAGCCAGTCGGCGAAGGCCGACCAGCGGTCGCGGGCGAACTCCTGGCTGCCGACGTGCACATCTGAAATGAGGGCGGCGCGGACGTGGCGGTCGGCGGTCGAGGGGCGGTGGTTTCGCGGAACGTCGGGGAAGTGGAGATCGTCGACGAACAGGATGCCGCCGTCGCCCGCGAGGGTGCCCTCGACGGCGACGACCTCGTCGAGGAGGAGTTCGTCGACGACTGAGGCCAGGTCGCGATCCTTCATGATGAGACAGGGAAAGGTCCCGGTCGTGTCCTCGAGTTCGACCAGCCAGTGGCCGTTCGCGGTCGAGCGGATGTCCGAGATCATCCCGACGATCGCGGCGTCGCTCCCGCCCGCCATCGCGTCGATGGCGCTGGCCGGTCGGTGGTTGACCCGTGAGCGGAGCATCCCCGAGAGCTGTTCGTAGCGGTCGCGAAAGGTCCGCACGAAGTCCTCGTAGGTTCCGGTTCCGGTGGAGCGCCCGGTGATGTCGCCGGCCACCGCAAGCGAACGTCGTTCGGGGTCGTTCGCCCCTCTACCGGCCGCTCCGGCCCCAGATCCGTCGGTCGACCCCTTCGTTTCAACTGGAGAATGGGTCTCGGCGTCGTCGGGTGAGTCGGGAGTTCCAGTCGAAACAGAGGGGTTGTCGGGATCGATTGTTGGGGTTTCCGGTGGGCTGGACTCCTCGAACACGGGGGCGCGGTCGGTTTCGTCGATGGCTGCCCGGGCGTGGTCGGCAGTGAGCGTGAGTGCGTCGTCCGGGGCGGCGTCGACGGCGCGTTCGATCGCGATTTCGGGGTCGCTCGCACCCGCGATGAGGGTGACGGCCTCGCGCTCGGCGTTGTAGCCGTGGCTGGCGAGCGCGGTGACCACCCGAACCGAGGACGAGCGCGGCACACACGGTCTTCCGCGGCGCGGAGCAAAAACGTAGCGGACCCGGACGTCGGAAGGAAACGTTGAAACGACCGTGAACGGAAGGGGTGGTAATGGCTTCCGGAGACGGTGAGGATTCGTGGGAGTGGAACGACCGGGAGACCGGCTCCGGGGGCGACGGGGACGAGGACGGCGACGGGAACGAGGCGAGCGACGGCGGGCCGCTCTCGCGGGTTCGCTGGTTCTTCGATACCGACGAGGAGTGGGTGGTGTTCGTTCGGGAGGTGCTTTCGAGTCTCGGGATCGTCGTGGTGATCGGGCTGGTGTTGTTCGCGGTGAGCGGGCTCTGGCCGCCGCTGGTCGCCATCGAGAGCGAGAGCATGACCCCCCACATGCAGAAGGGCGACCTCGTCTTCGTCATGGAGGAACACCGGTTCGCGGGCGGGGCGGCCCAGGACGGAACCGGCGTGGTGACTTATCGATCGGGGGCCGCCGCGGGGTACACCCAGTTCGACGAGCCCGGCGACGTCATCGTCTATCAGCCGGACGGCGACTCACAGGCGACGCCGATCATCCACCGCGCGCGCTTCTGGGTGAACGAGAGCGAGAACTGGTACGAGAAGGCCAACGAGTCCTACCTCGGGACCGCCGAGAACTGTGAGGAGCTGGCGAACTGTCCCGCCCCGCACGCCGGGTTCGTCACCAAGGGCGACGCCAACGACGCCTACGACCAGATCAGCACCGGTCTGGACCCCATCAGCGGTCCGGTCGAACCCGCCTGGGTCGTCGGCACCGCCGAACTCCGGATCCCGTGGCTCGGGGAGATCCGACTGTTCTTCGGCCAGGTGAGCGCCGCGCCGGGCAGCGCCGCGCCGACCGGCCCCGCGGGGAACGAGACCGTTGGAGCGGCTGGTCCCGCGGTAAACGGAACGAACACGCCGACCGCGAACGGAGCCACCCCGATCGCGGCAGCGCCCTGACGACCTGCTCGTCGGCGCGTGTGGGCTTGGGTCTGGGCTCCGCTGATGTGTTCTGATTCGGCCGGTCGAGGTGGGTGAGAACTCAGTTGTCGAAACGCGCCTGGACGAACGGTTTGACGTCCTCGATGTCGCCGAGCCGTGAGTCGCTGGTGAGGACGGCTTCGGTGTCCTCGATGGGGACTGAGAGGTTCATCTCCTTGGTACGGCCGTAGCGACCCTTCGAGACCACGACCGCGTTGACGATCCCGAGCATGTCGAGTTCGCTGATGAGGTCGGTGACGCGGCGCTGGGTCAGGACGTCGGCGTCGATCTCGTCGCAGAGTCGACGGTAGATGTTGTAGACCTCGCCGGTGTTGATGTTCTTCGCGCCCTTGCGTTCGAGGAGGATTACGGCAAAGAGGACGACCTTCGACTGGGTGGGGAGTGTGCGGACCACCTCGACCACCCGGTCGATCTCGATCTTCTCCTGGGCCTCGCGAACGTGGTCCTCGTCGACCCGGTCGGTCTGGCTCCGCTCGGCGAGTTCGCCGGCGGTCCGGAGGAGGTCGAGCGCGCGCCGGGCGTCGCCGTGTTCCTGGGCGGCGAAGGCCGCACAGAGCGGGATGACGTCCTCAGAGAGCGCGTCGTCGACGAACGCGAGCGTCGCGCGCGCGGCGAGGATGTCCCGGAGCTGGGTGGCGTCGTAGGGCGGGAAGACGATCTCCTCCTCGCCCAAAGAGGACTTCACCCGGGGGTCGAGGAACTCGGTGAACTTGAGGTCGTTCGAGATCCCCATGATCGAGACCCGTGAGTTGTCGAGCTCGGAGTTCATTCGCGAGAGGTTGTAGAGGGTGTCGTCGCCCGACTTCTCGACGAGTTTGTCGATCTCGTCGAGCATGATCACCACGACGCGTTCGCGGTAGTCCACCGCGTCGAAGAAGGTGGCGTAGACCCGGTCGGTCGGCCAGCCGGTCATCGGCACCGGCTCGAACTCGTCGAGGTCGGTCTCCAGCTCCTCGATCCGGCTTTCGACGGCCTCGGGGGTATCGAACTCGGTGCCGTCGAACGCCCCCGGGTTCGTCTCGGCGCGGTCGGCGAGCGCACGGACCTCGTCGAGGCGCTCCTCGACGTGTCGTTGGTTGGCCTCGATGAAGGTGTTCGCGAGCTGGGCGAGCACCCGATACTGGGTGTCGGTGACCTCGCAGTTGATGTACTCGACCTCGCAGGGGACGTCGTATTTTTGAGAAGTGGTTTCGAGCTCGTTGCTCACGAACTTCGCGCTCGCGGTCTTCCCGGTCCCGGTCTTGCCGTAGATCAGGATGTTCGAGGGGGTCTCCCCACGGAGCGCCCCGACGAGGATCGTCGCCATGTTGTTGATCTGCTCGTTGCGGTGCGGGAGACGCTCGGGTGTGTAGGAGGGCCGCAACACGTCCTTGTTCTCGAAGATCGGGTCGCCGCTCAGGAGGTCGTCGAACAGCCCTTGGGAGGAACTCCCCCCACTCTCCCCGCCCTCCGGGGAGGGGTTCGGGTCCGTGACCGATGCCATCCCGTCGTCGACGGTCGGGTCGGACGCCGATCCGAGCTCGTCCGCGGAGTGGACCGCGAACGGGTCGGAGTCGGTGGGGTCGGTGGGGTCGGTGGGGT